>JAKEHX010000199.1 GCA_022614795.1 Planctomycetaceae bacterium
AGGTTGTGAATTTTTCGTAGCTGAAGTCGCCAGACTTCAGGTTTTTCCGCGGATTCGGAACTCTGGCGAGTTCCGCTACGGGATTCATTCACAACCTCTCACGACTCACCACTCACTCCTCCCCCGTGATCCGCTACCAACCGTTGCGGCCAAGCTGGCCTCATTCGACAATAAGGGCCAAACCGATCTGCCATCTAAAACTCTCCCGGAGACAACCCTCATGCACCGCCGCCGCGTCCTCGCTTCCCTCCTGGCTTGCCTCGTCACATCCACGGCAATCGCAGCCGGGCCAACCTATACCGATCCCGACAAAACCGACGCGGACTTTCCGTTTCAGGGAGAGTACGTCGGCAAGGTCAAGACCGACGACGGTGAGGTGACCGTTGGCCTCCAGGTCATTGCCCTGGGCAAGGGAGAATTCCACGCGGTTGGTTATCACGGCGGCCTGCCGGGGGATGGATGGAACAAGGAGACCAAGCGTGAAGCCGACGGGAAGCTAACAGACGGCGCGGCGGTGTTTGCCGTCGACGACGCCGTCGCGAAGGTCAAGGACGGCGTCGTCACGATCACCAACAAGGACGGCGTCGACCTGGGCAAGCTCGACAAGATCCACCGCGCGAGCACGACGCTGGGGGCCAAGCCGCCGGAGGGGGCCGTGGTGCTCTTCGACGGCAAATCGGCCGACGCATTCGAGGGCGGGAAAATGACCGAAGACGGCCTGTTGATGCAGGGCTGCACGAGCAAGCAGAAGTTCGGCAGCTGCAAGGTGCACATCGAGTTTCGCACGCCGTATCAGCCCGAGGATCGCGGGCAGCAACGCGGCAACAGCGGCATCTATGTCGGAGCCCGGTACGAGTGCCAGATGCTCGACTCGTTCGGCCTGAAGGGGGAAGACAACGAATGCGGCGGCCTGTATTCGGTGAAGGCGCCGGACGTGAATATGTGCCTGCCCCCGCTGGCCTGGCAGACCTACGACATTGACTACACGGCCGCGAAGTACGAGGGGGTCAAGCTCGTCGCCAATCCGCGAGTCACGATCTCGCACAACGGCGTAGTAATTCATAGCGACGTCGAACTTCCGGGCGAGCGTTCCACCACCGCCGCTCCCAACAAGCCCGGGCCGGAGCCGGGGCCGATTTACCTCCAGGATCACGGCAACCCGCTGCGTTACCGGAACATCTGGGTCGTGGAGAAGAAGTGAGGGAGCGATGGCCGACGCGCCGGATGACTTCCGCCTGTTGCCCCCAGAAGGGCGCTCGCGCGAGGAACTGTCGCAGCTCCTCGAGCCTCCGCCGACGTTCCAGCCGCCGCCGCCGGAAGCCGCCCCGCGGCCGCAGTTTTCGGTGGCCGACGTGCTGGTCGTCATGGTCGGCGTGGCGGTGGGCCTGGCGGGAGCGACGTGGATGCGCCCCGATTACTTCGCGGCGGTCATGGGCCTGGTGACGCTGCTGGGCCTGTTGGGTGTGCACCTGTATCCGCCCGAATCGCACCTGGGCAAGCTGATCTGGGCGACGATCGTCATGGCCTATGTCATGGCCGTGCTGACCGCCCTGCTCAAGCCGGCGACCGCGTAGGTCCCGACCGCCGGGCGGGACTTTGTGGTGCGTCTCGGCTGCACTGGGCAGGCGGGATGCATGCACCACAATCCCTCGCCTTGGCGGACCAGTAGGCCGCCAGTATTCTCTAAGTGCACCGGAAGCGCTATGGGGTACGCCCATCGTGGCGTTCCCTGATGCGGGATGACGGAACATTCGCGCACCGGGCGGTGTGCCATCCTCCAACGTTGCCGCCCCGGAAGGGACATGAGCGTCGCCGTTCTCCTGACCATTCTCGCCATGCTCGTCTTGAACGGCTTCTTTGCCGCCTACGAGCTGGCCCTCGCTTCGGCGCGAGTCGACCGGCTCAAGATCCTGGCCGACAAGCGACGCCGCGGCGCGGCCACCGCCCTGCGGATGAAGAACCGCATGGAAGGTTCGCTGGCTGTCGTGCAGCTGGGCATCACGCTGGTCGGAGCAATCGCCGCGGCAACCGGCGGGGCGAGCGTCGATGAGCACCTCTCGCCCTCGATCGCCAGACTGCTGCGCGTTGACGAGCAAGTTGCCGATGTCATCGCCCTGGTCTGCTTCGTCATTCCGCTGGCCGCCGTGACCATCGTGATTGGCGAGTTGATTCCCAAGGTGCTGGCCATCAAGAACGCCGAGTGGTTCTGCACGACGCTCAGCCCGCTGATGTGGGCCTTCGCGATCGTCGTCTATCCCGCGGTCCTGCTCTTCGAATGGCTGACCAAGTCGCTCGTCCGCCTGATCGAGATGGTCCTCCCCGACCGCACCGTCGATCATCAGACACACCTGCACGAGCTGCGGGCCCAGGTCAACCTGCTTAGGGCCAGCCAGGTCATCGGCATGCAGGAAGAGCGGATCATGCTCCAGGCCAGCCGCCTGTCGTCGGTCAAGGTGAAAGACATCATGATGCCCGAGGAGGACATTGTGATGGTTCTGGCCGACGCCCCGCTCAGCGAGAACCTAGTCATCGCCCACATGGACCTGCACACGCGGTTCCCCGTCACCGCCCGCCGCGGCGATCCGCAGGCGATCATCGGCTACGTGACGTTCAAGGACATGGTGCTGCTCGCCAAGACTCACCCGGGCAACCCCGTCCTCCGCGAAATCGTCCGCCAGATCATCAGCCTGCCCGAAGAGATGTCGCTGGCCGACGCCCTCCGCCGCATGACCCACGAGCACCATCACCTCGCGCTAGTCCGCGGCAGCGGCGGCGCTATCGTGGGCATGATCACGCAGGAAGACATTTTCGAGGAGCTGGTCGGCGACATTCAGGACGAGTTCGACCGCCTGCCGCGGCACATCAGCCCTGCCGGCCATCAGCTCGTGGTCGGCGGCGGCGTACAGTTGGGCGTGCTCCGAGACGCCCTCAAGCGGACAGACATCGGCAGCGGCCTGGCCCCGAATACGACGCTCAACGATTGGCTCAACCACGGCCGCTCCGAGCCGCTGAAAGGGGGCGACATGGTCGTCATCGACCGCATCTGGGCCCAGGTCCGCAAGGTCCGCCGCCGCCGCATCACCGAAGCCTTGCTCGACCCGCTGGGCAATCCGTTCGAGCCGCAAGACGCCAGCGAAATGGCCAATGACCACGCGCCAGACAAATCTGAAATCCTAAATCCCAAATCCTAAATGCAATGGCTACTCGTCCGACGCCAGCTCATTCACTCCGTAGTACGAAAGCGTCGGATCGTCCGCCTTCATTGCTTCCACCGTCCAAAGCTCCTTGCCGTCCAGCTTGACCGTGATCTGGGCGGCCGACATGCGGGCAAAAGCCACTTGCCAGGCGAGCTTCTCACCCGATGCACGCGCTTCAATCTGGACGAGGACTTCCGGGTTAGTGCCGTACGACATCGCGAATAATGCGCCGTCCGCAATACCCTGCTTCTCGTCGGAATAGGTGTAGATCGGCCGCTCGAGCAGCCGCAAGGGAAAGGTTTCTCCGCGCCGAACTTCGCTGGCCTCCAGCCGCCGCGCCAGCGATCGCAGCGCTGTTTGCCGCGCCCGGCTACTTGCCGCGAGGGGCCCCTCAATGCTCGACCATGTTCGCACCGCAGCCTTCGGCTGCCACGACCAGCCCGGCCGGCCGGTCACCGCGACCGCCTCGTCGGCCAGTGCGATGTGCTCGTAGAGATGCACAGACTCGCTCAGCTCGTCCGTTTGCGCATGGCAAAGTACTGCCGCAAGTGCTGCCCGGCAGAAACGCCGGTAGCCCGCCCATCCTGCGTGGGCATCGGGACGGTCTGAGACTCCATCGTCGTGGGCTCATTGTCATATCCCAGGCTAAACTCCGCCTCCAGCGATGTCTCGTTGGTCGCCCGGGCCGGCGCCAAAGCCTCTG
This sequence comes from Planctomycetaceae bacterium, assembly GCA_022614795.1. Taxonomy (GTDB): domain Bacteria; phylum Planctomycetota; class Planctomycetia; order Pirellulales; family Pirellulaceae; genus CAYLLN01. The sequence continues at coordinate 3,901 of JAKEHX010000199.1, forward strand.
CGTCTTCCGCCGCCCGCAGGAGCCAATCGACCTCGCCTTCGTCGCGGATCGGTTCCGCGAGCACGAACCCGCCGGCACTCTTGATTTGGAAGGCAAAGAGCTGTGTTCCGACCCGCAGCTGGTCCCCGTTGCGCACCGCCGCCTCGCCCTGGATCCGCTCCCCGTTGAGGTACGTCCCATTGCGGCTTTGCAAGTCGCGGACGCGCACCTTCCCCGCCCAGGTGGCGATCGCACAGTGCTTCCGGCTCACCCGCGGACAATGCGGGCGCAGGTGGCACTGGTCGTCGCGACCAATCAAGAAAATCGTCTCCGGCAGGGGGATCTCGCGGCCTTGATGCTCGCCCTGAAGTACGACCAGCCGAATTTCCATTGCCCCTTCCCGTCAGCGTGTCGCAACCGAATACAAGACAAGTCTTGCGGACAAGTCGATCTGGCTACCAGCCCTGCAATTTGCACGCCAATTGGAGGTCCATCCGGCGCACACGGGCTCAACCCATCCAAGCCAGCGGCCACGTAGGGCCGCTACCATCGCTTGAGCAAGCGATTCCCCCATTCTCATCACAGCCTCCACTTCTCGTCAACCAAGGCTGGCAAAATTCGGCCTCCCTACTTCGGAGGTAGTGACAAGCGTCAGAACGGTGCCTTGACGGGCAAACCCTTGCCGCAATACAGACAAGCTGTCCGATGCGGCGAATTGGTCCTTTGGCAACCGGGGCAAATCGGCGGTGGACTGCTTAGTTTTCCGTCAATCTTGCCGTCGCGCAAGTCAATCTCCTTCACCTTCGCTTCGAGGTCCGCCTGCGGCACCCAACCGGTCGCACAGCGCGCCAAACGTCGGCAACATCGTCACCGGCAACATCGTCACCGGCAACATCGTCACCGGCAACATCGTCACC
>JAKEHX010000200.1 GCA_022614795.1 Planctomycetaceae bacterium
CCACTTTTACAGAGCGAGGGTTGCACTATCATTCAGCCCATTTCTTTTGCTGGACAGCTGCTGGTGCAAAGGCCACGACAAGACTGACAGTCCATTCTCTGAATTCCGAACTATTGATTCGCAAGACTTGATCCGAGCACATGATTCGGTTCAGGCCAATCGGCTACCGGAAGAATTCAAGAATAGAGTAAACCGCCTCCGCAAGCTGCGGAACTCAATCTTTCATACCGTTGACAAACGCCTGCAACTAGCGGCGACAGACGTACTCTTTGCAATCTTGGACGCAGTTCACAATCTTGTAGGCCCGCGCGGATGGCCGAAGATTCGGCGTGATTTTTACACCAAGTCCCCGACGTACCTGGCATATCCCGATTCTGAAGAATGGCAAGACGGAGTTTTGGCTCAGGAAGTGGCATTGATCGTGGATTTATTCCCACCGTCAGACGTTTATCGGTTCTTGGGACTCAATAAGAGACAGAGGCGATACCTTTGCTACTTCTGTCACCGAAGCTGCCTGGACTTTCACAACCCACTGGAGTGCCGGTTTTCGGTGTTGCGGCCAAATACCTCCACTTCAACTAAGGTGCATTGCGTTGTTTGCAATGAGGCGAGAGACGTCCGTCGTGTGTCTTGTGCATCTGCTGGTTGCAAAGGCACTGTGATCGACGCCGAGGACGACGTGTGCCTCACCTGCTTCAAGGATCAGAGTCCCGTGGAGTTGCTGCACCTATCCAAACTGCGTCCCCGGAAACGCGCAAAGGCACTTGCATCAGCAGCCGAAGGAGCGAACTGACAGCTTTTTCATCCCGACGGGTGCTTGTATGACGGCGGTAACCGAATACCGGAGAAGTGGCGTAAACTGAACTCGTGAAATTGCGAGGTCACCCTCGGACGAGGCTCAAGGACTTCAGCCACTGTATGGCCTCGGCAATTTGCTCGGGAGACACCTGCCAGCCAAAGCTCTGGCATAATTGCAGCAGCTGATCGTCGGTAATCGGCTCTTTGGCTCGATGCACGAGGTAGTACGCTTTTGCAGCAATGGAGAGCTTCAAGTAGTCGCTCGGGTCTGCGTTGTCCAGTCGCTCGACGGCATGTTGAATCGTTTCCCACACCTTGTGCCGAAGGCGCGATTTCTCTTCCGCGATTCTCATTCCGTCCGGGGTCAGGGCGTAGTCGTAGCGGGCGAATTCAAAGCCGCGCGGGTCCACGTGTCCACCGCCCGCCTTGCGCTGCTCGAGGAACCCAAGTCCGCGCAGCTCCTCAACGGCTGCGGTGACCTTAGGCGAGTAGGGGCCATAATAGTGGGCACGATAGCCAAGGTCCTCATGCATCTCTGTGAGCACGCCCGCGAAGTACACGAACTTCTGCAGCTTCGTCCGACCTTCAATTCGGCCACCCGCCGCATATAGAACCAAGTGAACGAAATCGTAGGTTTTCATGGCGCCGTCCTCCGATGCTCCAGGCAAAGTCGCGTGATGATGTCCCGGATGGGAATCCTCCAGCTTTCCCGCAGCGAATCCCGTGCCTCGCGCAACGGCCATTCAATAGGGGCATAGACCTCGACGAAATTGTCGGCGAAGGCGGCGTTGATGGAAGCGAACAGCTTTGACTCGTCACTAAAGTACCGCGGTGTGTTGCCGCGCCTGACGAGAATCTCAGCTTCATCGTTAAGTGCCGACTCGCGCACCGACTTGACTCCAAAAGCATGGGCGATGACGAAGTGCGCCGCAACGTGTGTGCCAAGTTGTTCGGCCAGGTAGGCGGCGACCTCCGACTCGATCTTGTCTCGTAGCACATCACTCGTTGCCTTAGGAAGCTCCTTGAGCGATTCGCGAATCCGCGCATCGCAATCCTCAATGCGATCGGAATAGACCTGCTTGAGGAGACGACGCGAGCGAAGCCGTTGCAATAGCTCCCCCGACTGAGTGCCGGGCGGTGGCGCGTGCTGGGGACAGAATGTTTCCAGAAACCTTGCGTCATCCCACTTCTGATAGTTGCGGATGAACGCCTCGGTATTGTCGAAGCGATAGAGGCGTTCAAGCTCCGCGAGCCCGTCCGCCTCGATTCCAAGCCGGATGGCTCGACCGATCATTTGGTCAGTGATGACGCGCACGCGATGCCGATAGACGTTCGTGGTCATGTAGTACTTGGCGAGCACGAACTGCTCGACGGCATGCACTCCATCCGGATCGATCATCAGCTCTTCCTGACCGGCATTGCCAACTGCCAGCAGCGACCGCTGCAATTGCTGTGGATCGAAGATTCCGTATTCGACACCGCAAAATTTGCTATCCCGCAGCAAGTAGTCCTGCTTGTCGGCGTCCAGTGGTCCTGAAATGACTTGCTTGAGCAATGGTCGACCGAATCCATCAGCCAGCAACTTAACCACGGCGTCACGCTGTTCATTGGTGAGCAGTCGAGCAATTTCCGGATCGCCCTCAATGATCTTTGCGGTGACCAACTCGTGGATTTTCTCCAACTTCTGCCCCGCTGGGAGTTTGGAGCGATCGGCAAATCGACTAAGGGAAACCTCGGAAACGTGGCTGAAGGGTCCATGGCCAACGTCGTGGAGCAAGGCGGCGTGTTGTACCAGTCGTTTTTCCTCGCTTGTGAGTCTCAGTGGATCGGCCATCAACCCCGCAACGTGCGCCACGCCGAGCGTATGGTCAAATCGCGTGTGGACAGCTCCTGGATACACCAAGCTTGCTAATGCGAGCTGCCGAATTCCGCGAAGTCGCTGGAGCGCGGACGAATTCACCAGTCCCTGGCACTCGTCAGGCAAGTTGACGAAGTTGTGGATCGGGTCGCGAATTCGCATGGCCAGTCAATTCGCTTGGCAGTGTACACATGCGCACACAGCGCAGCAAGGGAGGAATCCTCCGATTCTTGTGCAAAGTGCCGTGACCCACCCGGCCTGCGGCCGCCCTCTCCCAAAGGGCGAGGGGTCACCCGGATTCGGCTGCGTTTTCTGCCTTGGCGACGGGTGGGACAGTGCGTATCATTCCCTCCCGCGCGGCGGTCAGCCGGGAGCGGCACTGACTGAATTCTCACGAATTCAGCTACGCGAATTCGCCGGGCGCTCGCAGAAAACCAATCAATTGGTGTGCTAGACTGTCCGATATAGTTAGCGGCCTCGTGCTTCACGGAGGGTAGGCAGGGAAGTTCAAACGCGACAGCGAAACAACCTTCGGCAGACATTCCGACTGCTGGACCAACCTTTCCGGGATGGCCCGCCTCACCAAACGGTATGTGCAGTAGCACGCCGGAGACGCGCCACTCTCCCAGCGACTCCACACGTCGCAATCCGCCGAAGGTCTTTAACACGCCCAGGCCCCGACGCACGACGCGGCGGGGCCTGGATTGTTTCTTGGGTTCAGGGTTCAGGGTTCGGGGTTCAGCGGTCGGGGTTCAGAGGTCAGACCCTCACCCTAGCCCTCTCCCAGTGGGCGAGGGTAGACGGAGGTCGGAGGTCGGAGGTCGGAGGTCGGAAAAGTTGTTCTTGGCCGGCGGGTTTTCTTGTGCGTGCTAGAGTTGAGTGCGCCCGCAATCGCGCGGCGCATCGGCCTGCAAGCGTGCGATACAACCATGTCGGCCAGCAACGTCCGCCTGATTGCGATCCTGTGCGCCAGCCTCGCGGCCGGATATGCCGGGGATGAGGCCTATAACGTGTGGTGGGCTTCCCCCACACCCAGACCGGCTGCCGAAGTTGTTGTGCCGGAAGCCCTTGTGCCTGAAGAGACATCCGAGGCGAAGCTGGCGCTTGCCGAGCCATTGCAAAAGGCGAAATGACGATTCGGTGTTGTTTGCAGATGGTGCATTTCGCTGCGCTCATGCACCCTACGAAGGCACCCTACGCCTACGCTGGCGTTTGGCCCACGGATTTGAGCGCTTCGTCGCGCGAGTCGAAGACGCCCCAGAGTGTGTCGAAGCGGGCCGCATGCAGCACTTCGCGGCCGATCTTCGAGCAGTTGCAGGTCGCCAGGCTGCCCCCCTTGGCCTTGGCCCGCTTCCACATTTGCACCATCCATTCGAGCACCGTCGAGCCGAAGTAGGGGATTTCCCCCAGGTCTACGATGACGTGCTTCACGCCGGGAGCGTCGATTTCGTGCTGGACGGCCTGCCATTCGGCGACCAGGTCGGCCTCGGTAAAGCTCGCGAAGGTGAACAGCGGGGCCACGACGACCGCTTCTCCCTGCTTGTCGATCCGCACGAACTTGCCGGATCCGGGTGCTGAGCTCATGATGCGACCTCCCCCGCGGGGCACGGCGCCGGGCACTTCTTGACCATCGTCACCTGGTTGCCCGTGCTATTGAACGAAACCTCGTCCATAAAGGTTCGCATGAGGAGCAGCCCGCGGCCGCTCACTTTCTCCAAATTCTCGGGATCGGTCGGGTCGGGCAGCTTGGTGGGGTCGAAACCTGGTCCCTGATCGCGGACGACGAACGTCCCCGTGTCGTCGGCAATTCGCACAGTAACATTCAGCCGCCGGCTGGCGTAAGGCTCGCGGCTGGCGCGGTCGGCGACCAGCTTCTGATATTCCTCGGCATCCCCCTCGCGCTGCTCGCTGGTCAGCTCCAGGTTGCCGTGGAACATGCCGTTGCGGAGGGCCTCTTCCAGGGCGATGCAGACGCGGATCACGCTCGATTCGTCGCAGACGCCGGCGCTGGTGACCAGGCTCTGCACGTAGCCGATCAGCGACGGGATCATCTCGGGATCGTTGTCCATGCGGAACTGGAATTCGCTCCGCGTCAGGCAGTCCATGAGCCGCTCGTGCGAGTGCTTGCTGCGAAAGAGGTCGAGCACGTCGTGGATCGTCTCGAGCAGGTAGGTGTGCAGGGCGGTCTTGGGCACATAGCTAGCCGCGCCCGCCTTGAGGGCCTGGACCGCGGTTTCCTCGGTTCCCTTGCCCGTCATCAGGACCACGGGAATCCGCGGGAATCGTTCGACGATCTGTTGCACGAGCTCCAGGCCGGTCATGCCCGGCATCACCAGGTCGGTGACGACGATCGCCGGCCAGACCTCCTCGATTTTGGTCAGGGCTTCGGTTCCGCTCGCCGCGAATTCGACGCGCAAGTCCTCGGCCTTGGAGAGCAGGCCCCCTACGAGTTTGCGATCGACCGCCGCGTCATCGACCACCAGCACCGTTGGCATCGCCGATTTCCTCTTGATGTCTGTTCCGCTTGCCTGGCCCGCTCGCTTGGGATCTCTTGCTCGCCCACCTGATGTCGCCGCGTGGACGCGGCGGCTAAACGGCCGACTCCCGCCCCTTGATCATCGTCACTTCGTTCCCGCCGGCGCTATAGGTCACTTCGTCCATGAACGCCCGCATCAGCACCAGGCCCCGCCCCACTTCGGGATCGAGCGAGCCCGGCTGGCCGGGCGGGGGCAGCGACGCCGGATCGAATCCCGGCCCTTGATCGCGAATCACGAACTTCGCCTGGCCGGTGTCGAGCGTCACATCGACAAAGACCTTGCGGTCGCCATAGGGCTTCTGGCTGCGGCGTTTGAGGAAGAGGTCCTCGCCGCCCCCTTCCACGAGCGAGACGCGGGCCGCCTGCATCTCCTGGAAGGAAATTTCAAGATTGCCGCGATAGACGGCATTGAGCAGGGCTTCCTTCAGGGCCGCTCCCACGCGGAACCGGCCTGTCGCGTCGGTCAGCTTCATGCCCGCCACCATCTGCTGCACTAAGTCGACCAGGGGATCGATCAACGCCGGGTCGCTGTCCAGCTCGAAAGCGAACGTGCACTTGCTCATGCACGAGATCAGCCGGTCGTAAGTGCGGTCGGCCTTCGACATGGCGAGGGCCTCGTCCACCGCCTCCAAGAGGCGATCGCCCAGGTGCGGCTTGGGGACGTAGCCGGAGGCGCCGCGTTGGAGTGCCTCGACGGCCAGGGCCTCGCTGCCATGCCCGGTCATCAGGATGATGGGGACATTCGGATGATGCATCCGCACGGCCGCCACCAGCTCCAGCCCGTTGCGGTTGGGCATTTGGAGATCGGTGACGATGAGGTCGGGCGGGGCCTGGCGCATTTGCGAGAGGGCCTGCGACCCGTCTTCGGCAAAATCGACCTGATAGCGGCCGGCCTTGGAAAGCAGCCCTCCCACAAACCGGCGGTCCACCGCCGAATCATCGACGACCAGGACGCGGGGCATGGCGGACTCCTGCGAGAGAGGAGAAATCGGCAGACAAGAAGCACCACCTAAAAGCACCAAATCACAAGCACCAAATCACAAACAAATTCAAAACTCCAAATACGAATGTTCAAAACCGGCATGCACGTCCTTCACCGCAGCGTGCCGCTGTTGGCGGCCGAGTTTCGATCATTGGGATTTGAAACATTTGAATTTGTTTGTTATTTGGTACTTGATGCTTGGTCATTCGTCAGCCTGGCGTCGGTCCCCCTCGGCCTTGGACGTAGTTTATCAGATGGGGAACCAGTTTTGCCAATTCTTGCTTGAGTAAACCCAGCAGTTCTTCGGCCCCGTCCAGGGTCTTTTGAGCCCCCAGCTGCTCCAAGGCAAACGCCCGGTCGAAGACCGCCTGGGCGCTGAAATACCGCATCGACCCCTTGATCGTGTGGGCTGCCCGGTTCAAAAGCTCAAAGTCGGCCGTGTCGATCGCCTTGCGGATCTCGTCGATTCGCCCGGGTTGTTCCTCCAAAAACGCCTGGACGATGTCGCGCAAGAGGGCATGATCGCCGCTGCAAGTCTGCAAAGCCGCGTTCCAATCGATCACTCCCTCAGCCGGGACGATTAGCTCGTCGGCGGGGTCGGCCGGCAATAGGGGGCCCTCCTCGCCGAGCACGCCCCGCAGGGCAGCCAATAGCTGCCGCTCGCGGATCGGCTTGGAGACGTATTCGTCCATGCCCGATTCCAGGCACCGCTCGCGGTCCCCCTTCAGGGCGTGGGCCGTCATGGCGATGATCGGCACGTGGCCGCCGCCCCGCATTTCCCGCTGGCGGATGCGGCGCGTCGCCGACAGGCCGTCCAGTTCGGGCATTTGGACGTCCATCAGCACCACGTCGAACGCGTCCCCCTCCAGCCTATCGCACGCTTCGCGGCCGTTATTGGCAACCGTCACCCGATGCCCGTGCCGCTCGAGCAGGCCGACAGCCAGCCGCTGATTGACGATGCTGTCTTCGGCCAGCAGGATTCGCAGCGGCCGTGTCGTCGATGGCGCCGCTGCCGCAGCCTCGGCGGCCTCCCCATCGCGCGGGACGACGCCCAGCGCGGTGACGATCGCATCGAGCAACTCCGACTGCTTGATCGGCTTCATGAGCCGCTGGGCGATGCCGAGCTGTTCGCAGCGGCGGGCGTCTTCGGCCTGATCGGCCGACGTGAGGAGGATGAACGTCATGTCGGCGAGGCTGGGGTCGCGGCGAATCTGCTCGACGAGCGAGTAGCCGTCGCACTCGGGCATGTTCACATCGGTCAGCAAGAGCTCGAACGGCCGGCCCTGGCGAAAAGCCTGCCGCAGCTCGCGCATCGCCTCTTCGCAGCTGGAGGCGGTCGCCGGCAGAAGTTCCCAATTGGCGAGCACTTCCTCGATGATCCGCCGGTTGGTCGCGTTGTCGTCGACCACCAGGGCCCTCGTCCCCTTGAGGGCGCTCCGCCGGGGCGCGATCCGGTCGGGCTGCGGCGTGTCGGATAAATTGAGCCTGGCGGTGAAATTGAACCGGCTCCCTTGGCCGACGGTGCTTTCCACCCAGACGCGCCCTCCCATCAATTCGACCAGCCGGCGCACGATGGCCAGGCCCAGCCCTGTGCCGCCGTAGTGCCGGGTGGTGGAGGTGTCGGCCTGTTCGAAGGCTTCGAACACGCGTTCGCGCTTGTCGGGGGGAATGCCGATGCCGGTGTCCTGCACACCGACCAGCAGCTCGACCGAGCCGTTGCTCCGCGACTGCGTTTGCACATCGACGACGACCTCCCCCTCGTGCGTGAACTTGATCGCGTTATTCACGAGGTTGACCACGATCTGCCGCAGGCGGCTGGGATCGCCGACCAGCCAGTCGGGGACGTCGGGATCGACGTCGAGGGCCAGCTCGAGCCGCTTGTCGTGCGCCCGCAGGGCCAGCGACTTCACCGCGTCCCCCAGGCAGTCGCGCAGTCCGAACGACAGCTCCTCGAGCTCGACCTTGCCCGATTCGACTTTCGAGAAGTCGAGCACGTCGTTGATCACCGACAGCAGCGATTCGCCCGACTGGAGCACCATCTTCAGATACTCGGCTTGTTTGGGCGCCAGCGGCGTGTTGAGCACCAGCTCGGTCATGCCGATGATGGCGTTCATCGGTGTGCGGACCTCGTGGCTCATGTTGGCGAGGAACTGGCTCTTGGCCAGGCTGGCGGCGTCGGCCGCTTCCTTGGCCCCTTTCAGCTCCTGCTCGGTCCGCTTCTGCTGCGAGATATCGACCACAAAGCAGATGCAGTCGGCATCGCTCCCCTCGAGCATCGTCACGCCGACGAGCACCGGGACGCGACGGCCGTCCTTGTGCAGGTATTCCTTCTCCCAGGCCTGGCAGGTGCCGCTGGCCCGCAGCTGCATGATCGCCTGAGTGTCGGCGGCGCGATGTTCGCCGGGCGTCAGCGCGTCCCACCTCAGGCCGCTGGCGGCGAACTCGGTCCGCGAATAGCCGACCATCCGGAGCAGCTCGTCGTTGGCCTCGACGATCGTGCCGTCCAGCCGGGCGACCATGACGCCGATCAGGCTGGACTGGACCAGCTTGCGGAAGCGGGCGTCGCTGAGGCGGGCCGCCTCATCGGCCCGGAAGCGCTCGGTCACGTCCCAGAACATGCCTTGCACGCCGACGATTTTGCCGCGGGCATCGCGGACCGGCGCTTTGAGCACCTGGACGTGGAGCTTCTCGCCGGTGGGTTTGAAGTACGATTCGATGTCCTCGAGCGTCTCGCCGAGCTGCATGACGCGCAAATCGTCGCGGCGGTACTTTTGGCACTGCTCGGCGGGGAAGAAGTCGTTGTCGGTCTTCCCCAGGATCTTGTCGAGCGGCTCACCAAGCGTCTCGCAGAACCGCTGGTTGGCATCGACGAAATGGCCGTCCACGTCCTTGCGAAAGACGTTGAGCGGCAGGGACTCGACCAGCGATTTGTAAACCGCCTCTTTTTCGAGGAGGGCCTGTTCGGCCTCTTGGCGGCCTTTGAGCTGCTGCGAGAATTCCTCGCTGCTTTTGCTTTCCAGAAACCGCGGCACCAGCGGAATCAGCACGGCGATCGCGATCCACGAGACGATCGCCATCGCGACATCGACGGCAACGTGCAGCCGGTGGGCGGGCCACCAATAGCCGGTCGCGGCGACGAGGTGCGAGAGGCCGCCAACCACCAAGGCGACAAAGCAGAGGAACCAGAGCTTCGACCAGCGGACGTGATTGCGGCGGACCAGAAAATAAATGATGACCGCCGGGATCGCGAAATATGCGAGCGCCGTGGCCAGGTTGGCCAACATGAGGACGAGGCCCATGTTCTGGATCCAGGCGACGAGATGGAAAAGACGGAGCGACCGAGAGACGGAGTGAAAGAGAGACGGAGCGACGGAGGCAAGGAGCGACGGAGTGAAGGAGAAAGTACGATGTCTGTCTCTCTGTCCCTCCGTCTCTCCGTCCCTCCGTCTCTCTGTCGCTGTCCCTCCGTCTGGCCCTTTCGCGGGAAAAGTCAACTGTCCACTTTATCGGCCTGCCGAGAGCGCAGCAACGCGTTGAGGCGCGTTGACTGCCCCAATCGGGTGCCTAGAATGCCGTTGAAACGCAATCTCCTGCAATTCCTCGCCCGCCAGGTACAAGCATCATGCCCAGCCGCTGCCTCACGGCCTTGCCGGTCTTTAACGAGGCCCGGCACGTCTGCGCCGTGCTCGATGAAGTCAGCCGCTATTCGCGCGACATCCTGGTCGTGGACGACGGCTCCAGCGACGGGACGGCGGAGCTATTGGCGGCTCGCAGGCGGACAAAAAAAGACATTCGCGTCGTCACCCACGACGAGAACCGCGGTTATGGGGCGGCCCTATTGACCGCGTTCGACTATGCCCGCCGCGACGGCTTTGAAAAGCTCGTCACGATCGACTGCGACGGCCAGCACGAGCCGCAGCGGATTCCGCAATTCTTTGACGCCTGCACCAGCGACGTCGATTTGGTCTCCGGCAGCCGCTATTTGCAGCAGTTTGAAGGGGACAGCGCTCCGCCCGAGCAGCGCCGCCGGATCAACCAGCAAGTCACCGCCGAGCTGAACCGGCGACTGGGCCTGTCGCTGACCGACGCGTTCTGCGGCTTCAAGTGCTATCGCGTCGCGGCCCTGGCGGGCCTGTCCATCACCGAGCCCGGCTACGCAATGCCGCTGGAGGTTTGGGTGCAGGCGGCAGCCGGCGGATGGCGGATCGTTGAGCTGCCGGTGCCGCTGATTTATCTGGACGAGAAGCGGTCGTTCGGCGGCGTGCTCGATAACGCTCAGACGCGGCTGGAGTATTATCATCTCACGCTCGACCGGGCGATGGCAGCCGCGGGCGCGGGCCATGGCGAACCGGGCTTCTGCGCCCCCGGTAGTCCCACACTCCGTGTGGGACATGTCAGCGCCCAAACGACTTGCAGCGATTAGGCGAGGGCAGCATGTCACTGGCGGCTCTGATCGAACAATACGCGGCCGGCCCGATGATCCTGCGGCAGGCGGTCGCCGGCATGAGCCGCGAGCAGGTCCTGGCCCGGCCTATAGAAGGGAAGTGGTCCACGCTGGAGGTGATCTGCCACCTCTCGGATTTCGAGATTGTCTATGTCGATCGGCTGACGGCGATCATCGCCGAGACCGATCCGACTCTCCCCGGCCGCGACGAGCAGAAATATGCCGCCCGCCTGGCCTATCAGCAGCGCGATCTGGAGGAAGAGCTGCGGCTGTTCGAGGCTTGCCGCACGCGCACCGCGCGGATTCTGCGGACGCTCACCGAGGGGGATCTCACGCGCCGCGGCATCCACACCGAAGCCGGTCCGCTGACGCTGGCCCAGATGCTCGATCGGGTCGTGGATCACGTGCAGCACCACGTGAAGTTCATCCACGAGAAGCGGAAAGCGCTGGGGATTTGATAAGCACGTAGCTGAAGTCGCCAGACTTCAGGAGATTCCGCCAGAACTCTGGCGAGTTCAGCTACGGATTCCCGCCTGAACTCTGGCCGCCCCCCACCCGCTGTTGCCTGTTCTTGCCGCTTGCCGCTACAGTAGCCTTTGGGCCGGAAAAGTAGTAGGCACACTCCGTGTGCCGCGAGCCGGCAACGGCACACGGAGTTTGCCTACTATTTGTGGACCGGTCACGGATGGTGTTTGCCTGCTGCCCGCAAAGGAGTGTTCCCGTGTTTGTTGCGGCTTCTACCGAGTGTTTCTTGGATTTATCGCTGGCCGCCGCGCTCGATCGGCTGGCTGATTTGGAATATACCAGCGTCGAACTGGCGATGTTCGAGGACGCCGACCAGCTCAAGCCCTCGCTGGTCGCCGCCGACCTCGAAAAGGCCATTTCCATCTGCCGCAATACGCGGCGGCTGGATGTGGTGGCCTTCGACTTGCGCCTGGGGCCGAAGCTCGAAACGGCGGCAGACCGCGAACTGCATTACGCTCAGTTCACCGCCATCTGCAAGCTGGCCAAGGCCGCCAAGGTGGTCACGCTCACCGTCCCCTCGGCCGAGCTGGGAACGCCGTTCAACGAAGAGGTCGAACATCTCCGCCGGCTGGTCGATATTGCCGTGCTGCACGGCGTGCGCGTGGGCATCAAGACGCAGGTGGGCCGGCTCGCGGAAGATCCCGACACGATCACCGTGCTATGCGACAACGTGAAGGGGCTGGGGCTGACGCTCGACCCCAGCGCGTTCATCTTCGGCCCTTATCAAGGGCGCAACTATGACAAGCTGATGAAGTACGTCTACCACATGCAGCTGCGCGACACCAACAAGAAGGCGTTTCAGGTGCGCGTCGGCCAGGGGGACATCGAATACGGCAAGCTGATCACGCTGCTCCAGAAGCTCAAGTACAACCGGGCCATGTCGGTCAATATCGTCGAGCAGCCCGAAGTCGATCACGTCGGCGAGCTGCGGAAGCTGCGGCTCTTGCTGGAGAGTTTGCTGTAGGCCGCGAGCCCTAGTAGCTGAAAAGCGCCAGAGTTCAGGATTTCCTGAAGATCGAACCAGGCCAGATTCACTTGAGGGATGCCCTATCGCTCGCGATAGATGATCCGGCCTTTGGTCAGATCGTAGGGAGAAAGCTCGACGTTGACTTTGTCGCCGGGGACGATGCGGATGAAGTTCTTGCGCATCTTGCCCGCGACATGGGCCATCACCTCGCTGCCGGTGTCGAGCTGCACGCGGAACCGCGTGTTGGCCAGGGCCTGCGTAACCGTGCCGCTAACGACGAACGCTTCTTCTTTGGTTGCCATGCATTCTTCCCGAGCCGCGAAAAAACCAAGCCGTTTTGCCAAAGCCCTGTCCCTGTAACGACTTACCTAAACAAATATAGCTGCCCGGGCGGGCGGCTGTCTAGCGGAAGCCCGCTGCGGGCGTCCTGAGTAAGGCGGAGCCTTGCAAGCTGGCCAGGATCACTTACAATCCTTGATTCGCGCCCGCATGAAAGCCCCGACCATCGGTCAGGGTGAATTGCGGATCGAGCCTGCCTGCTCCCCGACCGGCTCGTCGGGACTCACCATATTTCGGCATCTACCCCAGTTTCCCCATGTTCAAACCTTTCAATCGCAAAGACCAGAAGATTCGCCGCAAGCCCAAGCCGCGGATCAAGATCAAGAAGAAGGACCCGCTGTTCGTCGACGGCGTCCGCCCGCGGCCGATGTTCGTCGATTACAAGGACATCGAGCTATTGAAGAAGATGGTGAACCGCCACGGCCGGATCGTCAGCCGCCGCAAGTCCGGCTGCACGGCGATCAGCCAGCACGCGGTGGCCCAGGCGATCAAAAGGGCCCGCCACATGGCCCTGCTGCCGTACGTGGGCGAATAAAGCAGATCGTGTAGCCGAACTCGCCAGAGTTCGGGTCAGCCGGTCAATCGCACAATCCCGAAGTCTGGCGACTTCGGCTACGGACGACAATCATCCAGCCCATGAGCCGCTCATGGGCTTTTTTGTGCCCGTGCCTATGTTCCCTTTCGCTCCGCGGAAGGGCCGGAGGCTGCCATGGCGTCAACTTTCCGCACCACCCGCCGCGTCGAGTTCTGCGACACCGACGCCGCGGGGATCGCCCACTTCGGCTCGTTTTTCGACTTCATGGAGCAGGCCGAGCACGAGCTTCTCCGCAGCCGCGACCTTTCCGTCTTCATGAACGACGACACGGGGATCATCAGTTGGCCGCGAGTCGCGGCGAAATGCGAGTTTCAATCGTCCGCCCGCTTCGAGGATATCCTGGACATCGAAGTCAGCATCGCCCGGCTCGGCGAAAAGAGCATCACCTACGCCTTCCGCTTCCGGTTGGAGGAGACCGATGTCGCCAGCGGCGAGATCACGTCCGTCTGCTGCCGGATGACCGATCAGTCGCCGCCGGAGCCGATCGTCATTCCGCAGTGGTTCCGGGACAAGCTGGGGGCTTAATAGTTCGAGGTTTCACGTTCCAAGTTTCAGGTTTCAGGTTCAACGTTGTACGAACTCCAACTAACTTGAAACTTGAAACTTGGAACTTGGAACTGAGCCGCATGGCCTACCTGCAAGAACTGACGATCCGTCTGGCCGTCGGCCTGGCCGCCTTGCCAGCCGACGCGCGCACGCGCCACAGCCGGTATCTGCTCGCCGCGCAGCGCGAGGACGGCGGCTTTGCGGGGCGCGAAGGGGGCAGCGACCTTTACTACACCGGATTCGCTCTCCGCGGCCTGGCCTTGCTCGGCGAACTCTATGGCCCGCCCGCGGAGAAAGCGGCGGGCTTTCTCCGCTCCCGGATGGGCGGGCAGGAGTCGATCGTCGATTTCTTCTCGCTCGTTTACGGCGCGGCGCTACTCGACACTGCCGCGGGAATCGACATTTTTGCCGAGGCCGGCCCGGGCTGGAAAAGCAACGTCGCCGCGCTCCTGGAAACCTTTCGCCGCCCCGACGGCGGCTACGCCAAAGGCCCGGAAGGAACCGCCAGCAGCACCTATCACACGTTCCTCGTGCTCCTCTGCCTCGAACTGGCCGAGCGTCAGCCGCCGGAATCGGAGCAAATCGTCGCGTTCCTCCACTCCCAACGGGCCGAGGAAGGGGGCTTCCGCGAAATCCGCGCCAGCAAGCGCGCCGGCACCAACCCCACTGCCGCGGCCATCGCATCGTTGCGAATGCTCGACGCGCTGGATGAAGCCACGCGCCAGGACACGCTCGACTTCCTCGCCGAGATGCAGACCGACGAAGGGGGCCTGCGGGCCAACACGCGCATCCCCATTGCCGACCTGTTGAGCACGTTCACCGGCCTCCTGACTTTGCAAGACCTTGGAGGCGCCGAAGCGATCGACCTCGCCGGCGTGCGGCAATTCGTCCACTCGCTGGCCCGCGAGGAAGGGGGCTTTCACGGAGCCGCGTGGGACACGGCACACGACGTCGAGTACAGTTTTTACGGGCTGGGGTGCTTGGGACTGTTGTCCTGAGAGGTTGTGAATCTTTCGTAGCTGAAGTCGCCAGACTTCAGGTTTTTCCGCGGATTCGGAACTCTGGCGAGTTCCGCTACGGGATTCATTCACAACC
>JAKEHX010000201.1 GCA_022614795.1 Planctomycetaceae bacterium
CCAGACGCGTAACGGCAAACGGACTGCGCTGGCCTACGTGAAGATCGCGCACGATATGGTCCGCGAGAAGCTGATGACCCCCGAGCACGCGGTGAAGTCGGGCGATCCCGAAGCTTTGAACCAGCTTCTCCAGCCGATTTTCGATCGCGCCGCCTACGAACAGGCCAAAAAAGAAGGCCGGCTGATGGCGACGGGCCTGCCGGCGGGTCCGGGCGCGGCTTCAGGCGCGGTTGTCTTTACCGCGGGCAAGGCCGAGGAGCTGGCCGCCAAGGGTCAGCACGTCGTGCTCGCCCGCATCGAGACCAGCCCTGAAGACCTCCGCGGCATGATCGCCTCCGACGGAATTCTCACCGCCCGCGGCGGCGTCTCCAGCCACGCGGCCTTGGTCGCCCGCCAGATGGGCAAGGTCTGCGTGGCCGGCGCCGGCGACATTCACATCGACTATCACACCGGCAAGCTCACCTGCGGCGGCATCACGCTCAAGGAAGGGGACCAGATCAGCATCAATGGCTCGACCGGCGAGGTTTTCCGCGGGGCGATCGCCACGGCCGACAGCGAGCTCAAGCAGGTGCTCGTCGGCAAGACGATGAAGCCGGCCGACAGCAAAGTCTTCGGCTACTACAGCTTCATCATGAAGCTGGCCGATAAGTACCGCCGCCTGGGGATCCGCACGAATGCCGACCAGCCGGACCAGGTGACCAACGCCGTCGCCTTCGGGGCGGAAGGCATTGGCCTGTGCCGCACCGAGCACATGTTCTTCGAAGGGGACCGGATCATCGCCGTGCGGCAGATGATCCTGGCCGAGACCGAGCTCGAGCGCAAGGCTGCCCTGGCCATGCTCCTGCCGCACCAGCAGAAGGATTTCGAGGGAATATTCCGGGCCCTAGACGGGCTGCCGGCCTGCATCCGGTTCCTCGACCCGCCGCTGCACGAATTCCTGCCGCAGGAAGACAACGTGAAGGGGACACAGGAAGTCGCCACGCAGCTCAAGACGACCCCGGAGAAGGTCCGCGAGCGCGTGCACGAGCTGCACGAGTTCAACCCGATGCTCGGCTTCCGCGGCTGCCGGCTGGGGATCAAATTCCCCGAGATTTCCGAGATGCAGGCCCGGGCGGTCTTTCAGGCGGCCGCCGCCGTGCTCAAGGAAGGGATCAAAGTGAAGCCCGAAATCATGATTCCGCTCGTCGGTTTCAAGAAGGAGCTTGATTTGCAAGTCGAGATCGTGCATCGCGTGGCCCGCGAGGTGATGAAGGAGACGGGCAAGAAGTTTCCATATTCGGTCGGCACGATGATTGAAGTGCCGCGCGGCGCGCTGACGGCGGACGAAATCGCCGAGACGGCCGAGTTCTTCAGCTTCGGCACCAACGACCTGACGCAGACCTGCCTGGGCATGAGCCGCGACGACTCGGGCTCGTTCCTCCCGGCGTACACGGCGGCCGAGATCATCAAGACCAACCCGTTTGCGTCGATCGACACGACGGGGGTCGGCCAGCTGATGAAGATCGGCGTCGATAAGGGGCGCAGCCGGCGCGACGAGCTGAAGATCGGCATTTGCGGCGAGCACGGCGGCGATCCGTCGAGCGTCGTGTTCTGCCACCAGATCGGCCTGAACTATGTGAGCTGCTCGCCATTCCGCGTCCCCATCGCCCGCCTCGCCGCGGCCCAGGCGGCGCTAAAGGACGGGAAGTAGCTGCCTACATAGCCCCGACCATTGGTTGGGGTGTTGGTCGCGCTGACGGCGTTGAGCGGCGCGACTATTGAGAATCGCAAACCCGCTCGCGATTCACCCTGACCACTGGTCAGGGCTTCGATAGCGCCTCGCGCAGCGGCTGCTCGACGTTGGCCGATGGCCAGTTGCAGCGGGCAAGTTCCGCCACGGTCGAGGCGAAACAGGCGGGGCTGACAGGCCGGTCGAACGTGCCGCCAGGGACGATGCCCGCTCCCAGCCAGAGGCAGGGGACGTGCGTGTCGTAGTGCCAAGGGCTGCCGTGCGTCGTTCCTTTGCTGCCGGGCACGCAGTACGGAGCACAGACGTAGAGCACGTCGCCGCTGCGGCGGGGATGAAAGGCCCGCTGGAGTTGGCTATTGAGTTGCCCCTCGCTGCCTGTGGCCAACTCGTCGCGGGCGACGGCGCACACGATGTGCTGCTGGTCCAGCAGCCAATCGCGAACGATCCGCTGGGCCAGGCGGAACTTGTCTTCAAAATCCTCCTTCACGAACACCGGGTGATCGTGCTGGAGATAGACCTGGTTGTCCTCGACCTTCTGCACGATCGCCCTGTCGCCGGTCGGCACGTGCAACTGCTGCCGCAGGCGAGCCTCCAGCTTGCCCTTCACGGCTGACAGGCTGCCCAGCGGGTTGCGCACGGCGGGCAGCTTGAACTGCTTGGCGTATTCGACGATCGGGGCGACGCCATGATCGGCTGTCAGGCCCAGCGTCCAGTGGCCCGAGCCGACGGTCGCATCGAGCCATGTCAGAAAATCGGCCAGCTGCAAGTCCGTGCGATAGGTCATGTCCTCGACCTCCAGGCTGTGCGGCCCGAAGGCATGGCCGACGTAATCGTTCGACGAGAAGTTGATGCAGAGCAGGTCGGGAAACTCATCCTGTCCGAGCTTCTCGCCTTCGACGATCGCACGGGCCGCTTCCAGCGTCAGTTCGTTTCCAAACGGCGAAAAGAGGACGTGCTCGCCGAAATCGAAAGCCGACAGCTCTCCCTTGGCCGCGACCTGGTGCGGAAAGGCGCTCGTCCAGCCCTTGGGCGGATTCTCCCAGTCGTTCTTATCGGGCCCGGAATTGTGATACTTGGCCAGCGGCAAGAGCAGCTCCCACTTCTGGCCGTGGAACCGCTCGATCGCTTGCCCGTCGTTCAGCACGCGCAGATACGGCGGCAGATCGGGCCGGTAATACGTCGTTGTGACCCAGACGTTGTTCTCCAGCCAAAACGCGCAGTCGGCTTTGTGCCCCGTCATCAGGATCGACGCCCGGTCCTTGATCGCCACGCCAAACACCTTGCTCCGTCCGGCCGTCTGGAGCTTGAGCACGTCCCCCGCCGTCTCGACCAGCAGGTTCTTGGGCGACATCGGCTTGGTGCTCGCGGTGCCGAGCACTTGCACGCTCGAATCTTCCACACAATAGACCGACTTGCCCGTGAACCGGTCGAACCAGTTGTTGCCGACGATGCCGTTGGTAGCCGGATAGGCGCCGGTGAGCTGCACCGAGTGGCCGGGTGCGGTGACGGTGAACGCGTGGCGGTGGTGGCACTGCGTGTAGTGCGACCCGTGGTCAAAGACGCGGCGGAAGGCGCCTTCGGAGCTGAAATTATCGCGAAAGCGGATCAGGTAGTCCTGGCACAACTGATCGACGCTCACGATCACGATCAGCTTCGGCCGGTCAGCGGCCGGGGCGGATGGGACCAACAGCAGCGAAAGGAAAATCACCGCCGCTGAGGAAAATCGATGGTGAATGTGCGCTCGCATGACGTTCATGTGCATGTCCAGGGAAATAGACCGCGGATGTCTCGGATGATCGCGGATGGGAACTTTGTTTATCCGCGTTTTCAGCGTCATCCGAGGTCGATTGTCTGTCGGATTTCATTCAAGCTGCGACGGCGCCGGTTGCATGCCGGCGCGATGCTTCGTGACGAGGGCGAGAATCTGCTGCAAGACGTCCCCGTTCGCTGCGGCCACATTGAACCGCTCGCTCGGATCGACTTCCAGGTTAAACAGCAGCGGCGGATCGTGCTTCTCGGCCATCGGCTGGCCGTAGCCAGTCTGCGTCTGGAGATGGGCCTTCCACGGCCCCAGCCGCACCGCCATCAGCTCAAAGCCCCGGTAGTAGAACATCTCCTGCCGCGGACTTTTGCCTCCGCTCAGGGCGGGTGAAACGTCGTAGCCGTCGAGCGGGCGGTCCTGCGTCAGATCGACGCCGGCCAGGGCCAGCGCGGTCGGCAGAAGATCAAGCGTGCTGGCCAGCTCCTGCGACACCGTCCCAGGCGGTATCCAGCCCGGCAGCCAGGCCAGTCCCGGCACGCGCATGCCCCCTTCCCAAGTGCTCCCCTTGCCGTCTTTCAGGAGACCCGCCGAGCCGCCTTGGTCACCCTGCGTGAGCCACGGCCCGTTGTCGCTGGTAAATACGACCAGCGTCCGCTCGGCGAGCTTCTCGTCGCGGAGCGCTTGCAAGAGCCGGCCGACGTTGGCATCGAGTTCCTCGACCACGTCGCCGTAGAGCTTCCGCGGACTTTTCCCCGCGAATTCGCTCGACACAAACAGCGGCACGTGCGGCATAGTGTGCGGCAGATAGACGAAGAACGGCCCCTCCTTGTGCGCGCGAATGAAGCGAATCGCCTCGTCGGTGTAGCGGCGGGTCAGCGTGTGCTGGTCGGCCGGCCGCTCGACGATTTCGCCGTTTTTGAGCAGCGGCACGTTCCAGTAATCGATTTTCGGATCGAGAAACGCGGCCCGTCCCATCGGCGACGTTGCAACGCGGTCCATGTCGTTCGAATACGGCACGCCGAAATACTCGTCGAAGCCGTGCCTCTGCGGCGAAAAGGCCGGCAAGTGCCCCAGGTGCCACTTGCCAAAGCACGCGGTGGCATAGCCTTTGGTTTTCAGCAGCTCGGCAATCGTCAGCTCGCCATCCGGCAAGCCGCCCGTGGTGTTCGGGAAGGCGACGCGCCGCTTGCCGCTGCACATGCCCGACCGCGGCGGCAGCCGGCCCGTGAGCAGGGCGGCCCGGCTGGGGGTGCAAACCTCGGCCGCTGAATAGAACTGCGTGAATCGCAATCCCTCGCGCGCCATCCGGTCGAGGTGGGGCGTGCGGATCGTTGGATGGCCGTAGCAGCCCAAGTCGCCGTAACCGAGGTCGTCGGCCAGAATCACCACGACGTTGGGACGGGGCGAATCGCCTGCCTGCAGACTTTGACAGGCGAGGATCGCCACGAATGAGAGCAATATCGAGGGCGCGCTAATAGGCAGGCGATTCATGGACTTGCTCGCAGAAAAAGTGGCTGCAAGGGCACCGAATCGTACTTTGAATCAATGCTCGTTTGCACCTGGCGAAATGACGGTACGATGCTGGTTCGCGCGGCGGCGCGTGGTCGTTCTCGCGGCAAGTCGCCGTGACGACAAGATTCGTCTAGGAATCATAGCCAGCCTTTTACGAGGTTAACGACCCGCATTACGGGTGACGGTTGTTCCCAGTCGTGTGCCACAATACGCTGAGTCGTCGAATTCGCTGCGAAGTGGATTGCAATTTGCAATGGGGGTCGATAGAACAAGTGAGTGCACTTGTTCGCGAGTGCAACGAACCCCTTTCTTTTCGAGGCAGTCTCGTCTCGGTAGGCTTTAATCGAAATCGCAACGCTCATGGTCGGCGTGCGCCAAGGCATGCCGGTCAGGCATCATGAATTTCCTTTTCTATCTTCATTCGGAGGTACTTCGATGTCTGAACGCCCCAAGAAACGCGGAGGCTTCACGCTTGTGGAGCTGTTGGTCGTCATCGCAATCATCGGGGTCCTGGTGGCCCTGCTTCTGCCTGCGGTTCAAGCCGCTCGCGAAGCGGCCCGTCGTTCAAGTTGCAGCAACAATCTGAAGCAACAAGGCCTCGCACTGCACAACTACGCGGACGTGTACAAGGTCTTTCCACCGGCAATCATTGGCTCGGGCCGAATGCTGAATCCGCCGGGCGGATCACAATATCAAGTAAAGAACACGAATGGCTTTCTCTTACTGTTGCCGTATCTAGAGCAGATGCCTGTTTTTACAGCCTATAACCACAATGTCTGCTCCTCAATGGGCAAAGGCGATCCCGCAGCGATTGGCACCGTAGTGGGCAACAGCACAACGAACCAGCCAATCTATACCATGCACATGGCCGTCTATAACTGCCCAAGCGACGTGTATCCCGCGCCAACCATGAACCGCTTGCCGGGCAGCTCCGACTTCTATGAATCACGTGATGCGCGCCGAAGCAACTACTTGTTCGCCACAGGCCAATTTGAAGATCGTTCCCCACCGTATAAA
>JAKEHX010000202.1 GCA_022614795.1 Planctomycetaceae bacterium
CAGCTCCAGCAACTGAGCCGCGAGCGCACGCTCAGCCTGACGCTCGTCGAGCTCCAGACGATCCAGCAGCACTATCGCGAGCTGGGACGCGAGCCGACCGACATCGAGCTGGAAACGATCGCCCAGACCTGGAGCGAGCATTGCAGCCACAAGACGCTGACGGGCCGCGTCACGTACACCGACGAAAGGGGCACGCGGAACTTCGGCAACCTGCTCAAGGAGACGATCTTCGCGGCCACGCAGCGGATTCGCAGCGAGCTAGGCGACCGCGACTGGTGCGTGAGCGTCTTTCAGGACAACGCGGGGGTCGTGAAGTTCGACGACGAGCATCACGTTGCGTTCAAGGTCGAAACGCACAACCGGCCCAGTGCGATCGAGCCCTACGGCGGGGCCAACACGGGCGTGGGCGGCGTGATCCGCGATACGCTCGGCACGGGCCTGGGCGCCAAACCGGTCGCCAATACCGACGTGTTCTGCTTCGCCCCGCCCGATATGCCGGCCGGCGAAGTGCCGCCGGGCGTGCTCCATCCGCGGCGGATCATGCGGGGCGTCGTCAGCGGCGTGCGCGACTACGGCAACCGGATGGGCATTCCTACGGTCAACGGGGCGATTTACTTCGACCCACGGTACGTCGGCAATCCCCTCGTGTTTTGCGGCAACGTCGGCTTGATTCCGGCGAACAAGGCGTTCAAGGAGGCCAAAGCCGGCGATCTTGTAGTCGCGATCGGCGGCCGTACGGGGCGCGACGGCATTCACGGCGCGACGTTCTCTAGCGCCGAGCTGACGCACGAGAGCGAAAAGGTGAGCGGCGGGGCCGTGCAGATCGGCAACGCGATTACCGAGAAGATAGTGCTCGATGTGCTATTGGCCGCCCGCGACGCGGGGCTGTTTAGCGCCGTGACCGACTGCGGGGCCGGCGGATTTTCGAGCGCCGTCGGCGAGATGGGGGCCGACATCGGGGCAGAGGTGTGGCTGGAGAAGGCCCCGCTCAAGTACGAAGGGCTCTCGTACACCGAGATCTGGATCAGCGAGGCCCAGGAGCGGATGGTCTTTGCCGTCCCCGAGGAAAACTGGCCGCGATTCGAGTCGCTATGCCAAAGCGAAAACGTCGAAGTGGTGGCGATCGGCCGCTTTGTGCCGACCGGCAAGCTCGAGCTCAAGTATCACGGCTCGCGCGTCGGCCAGCTCGACATGCACTTCCTCCACGGTGGCCGCCCCAAAGTCGAGCGCCAGGCGATATACCAAGGTCGAAAGTCGAATGTCGAAGGTCGGAAGTCACTGGATGGCGCACTCTCCTCAAAGACCTTCGACCTTCGACCTTCGACCTGTGGCGACTTGCTGCTCAAGCTCTTGTCGTCGCTCAATATTGCGTCCAAAGAGTGGGTCATCCGCCAGTACGACCACGAGGTTCAAGGCGGCAGCGTCATCAAGCCACTGACCGGCGCGGCGAACGACGGGCCGAGCGACGCGGCTGTGCTGCGGCCGGTCCTTTCGTCGCGGCGGGGGCTGGTGATCGCCTGTGGCATGAACCCGCGGTATGGCGACTTTGATCCTTATCACATGGCCGCGTGTGCGATCGACGAGGCGGTGCGGAATTGCGTTGCTGTCGGAGCCGATCCCAGCCGCATTGCCATCCTTGACAATTTCTGCTGGGGCTATACCGACCGGCCGGAAACGCTTGGAGCCCTCGTGCGGGCGGCGTTGGCCTGCTACGACGTGGCGGTCGCCCTGGGCACGCCGTTCATCAGCGGCAAGGACAGCCTGAACAACGAGTTCAGCTACACGGCTGGCGGCGAGCGGCGGACTATCCAGATTCCGCACACGCTGCTCATCAGCGCCCTGGGCCAGGTCGCCGACGTGAGCCGCTGCGTGACGATGGACTTCAAAACCGCGGGAAACCTGATTTACCAGGTCGGCCAGACGAAGAACGAGCTGGGCGGGTCGCACTATGTAGGGTGCATGAGCGCAAGCGAAATGCACCTTGCTGGCCACGTTCCCCAAGTCGATCCGCCCCTCGCC
This sequence comes from Planctomycetaceae bacterium, assembly GCA_022614795.1. Lineage (GTDB taxonomy): Bacteria > Planctomycetota > Planctomycetia > Pirellulales > Pirellulaceae > CAYLLN01. The sequence continues at coordinate 2,020 of JAKEHX010000202.1, forward strand.
AAACGCACCTTCGCCGCCGTTCACGAAGCGATCGACCAAGGCCTCGTCCGTGCCTGCCACGATCCCAGCGAAGGTGGTCTGGCCGTCGCCCTGGCCGAAATGGCCTTTGCCGGCGGCCTCGGCGCACGCATTCGCCTGGCCGACGTGCCGCACGAACGAGCAACCCATTTGCCAGGCACCGAATGGAACACGATGCTGCTGTTTTCCGAATCCGCAAGCAGATTCCTCGTCGAAGTGGCGCCTGCTTCACGTGCGAATTTCGAGCGCATGCTTCGCGAAGCAAACGTACCCTTTGCAGAGATCGGCGAAGTGACGGCCTCCGATCGCTTGGAAATTGCGTGGGCACTGCGTGACGACGACCCCGCTCCCATCGAATTACTTGTCGACTTGCCGATCGACCAACTCAAGGAGGCGTGGCAGAAGCCACTGCGCTGGTGATGCAGCCCCGCGTCCTGATTCTCCGCGCCCCGGGCACCAACTGCGACCGCGAAACGGCGTTCGCTTTTGAGACGGCCGGCGCGCGGGCCGATACGGTCCACGTCAGCCGCCTGCTGGAAAACCCGCGGCTGGCGGAGGAATATCAAATCCTCTGCATCCCCGGCGGATTCAGCTACGGCGACGACATCTGCGCCGGCCGCATCTTCGGCAACCAGATGCGGCATCACCTCCGCGACGCACTCTTGTCGTTCAAGGACGCCGGCAAGTTGATTTTGGGCGTGTGCAACGGCTTTCAGGTGCTGGTCAAAAGCGGCGTCCTGTTGCCCGATCGGGCCGACGAGCCGATCGCGACGCTGGCGTTCAACGAGAGCGGCAAGTTCGAGGACCGCTGGGTGCATTTGCGGGTGGCCAGCCCCAAGTGCGTCTTCCTGGCGGGCATCGAGCGGATGTACCTGCCGGTGGCCCATGCCGAAGGCAAGTTCGTTGTCCGCGATGCGGCGACGCTCGCCAGGCTCGAAGGCGCGGGGCAACTTGTGCTGCGGTACGCCGGCGAGCCGGAAGTTCCAAGTTCCAGGTTCCAAGTTCCAAGTACGGAGGCAACTTGGAACCTGGAACGTGGAACATTGAACTCTGAAGTCCCCTATCCGCACTGCCCCAACGGCGCCCAGCTCTGCGTTGCCGGAATCACCGACGAAACGGGCCGCGTCTTCGGCCTGATGCCCCATCCCGAGCGGCACATCGATCCGACGCAGCATCCCCGCTGGACCCGCGAGCGGAAAGAGCGCGGCGACGGCCTGGCGGTGTTCGAGAATGCGGTCCGGTTTTTCGCGTAGGGTGTATGAGCGCAGCGAAATACACCTTGCATCTTGGCAGCGTTCGAGAATGCGGTGCGGTTCTTCGCGTAGGGCGTATGATCGCAGCGAAATGCACCTTGCATCTACGATGTCAGGCCATTTCGTCTTCATCATCATCCAATTCGTAATTCAGCCCCGCGATCGACTCGGGCTCCGATCGCCCCAATCCCATTCATACTGTCCTAGCTCGACAAATCTGCGAAATGAGCTGTCCGTCCAATCCCAGGGTCGGCCGACGTGTCCGTGCTTCACGAGTTGTAGTGGATGTAGTCGCAATGCCCTTCGAGGTCGTCTTGGTCGCGAATCAGGTGCTCGATAAATCGCCGCTGACAAATCCCGCGATTGCCGCGCTTTTTTTGTGATGGCGTAACCGTCATCTCCTTGCCTCCCATCGCAAGCCAGCGCGTCGTGAACCGTATCTTGATCTCCTTCCAGCGCGTGGAGAAGTCTTCGTCGCCGTTTGGGCCCTGCCGTCGGGTGTGCAGGTGATCCGGCAATAGCACGATTGCCACGGTTTCAAACGGAAGCTCAGCACGAACGTCGCGCATCACCTCTCCGAGAAGTTGCCGGGCCTGCATCTCATCAAATAGACGAAACCGACTATAGGTGACGACCGTGAAGAATGAGGTCCCGCCAGGCTGGTACCATCGACGGTAGTCGGACATCGCCACTCTCCCTCGCGCGCGAATTACAACTACAACCCGGTGCATTTCGCTGCCATGCACCCTACAATTGCTTCCCGAAGTAATACACCGCCAGACAAAACCCCACGACAATCACCAGCCAGCGGACAAACTTCCCCGGCACCTGCCGGCTGTAGTGGGCCGCGACGAAGCCGCCGACAACCGATGTCGCCATCATCGCCAGGGCGTACGGCCAAACGATCTTCCCTTCGAATGCCCAGATCAACACCGACACGCCGTTGATCGCCGTCCCCAACACCGCCTTGAGGCCGTTCATCTGGTGGATGTTCGACAGACCCATCAGCCCCAGGCCAGCGAGCATGAGAATGCCGATTCCCGCGCCGAAATAGCCGCCGTAGATCGCGATCAAGAGCTGCATGGCGATCATCCTCGCCAGCCGCTGCCGCGGAATCGGCGTGTCGGCGTCGCACACATCGCCGTGCGGTTTGGCCCCCGGCTCGTCGGTTGCCACGACTTGCGGCTTGCGCCTGGTCAGGTAGGGCTGGAGCGTGAAGAGGACGGCCGCGGTCAGAATCAGCCACGGCACGAGGCGGTTGAAGTATTCTGGCGGCAAGCGCGTCACCAGCAGCGTGCCGATGACCGCCCCGACGATGCTCGGCGGCAGCAAATACACCAGAAACCGCCGCAGGTGATATAGCTCGCGGCGAAAGCCCCAGGCGCTGCCCAGCGACGCCGGCACCAGCGAGGTCGTGCTCGTGCCGTTGGCCAGCACTCCGGCAACCTCCTTGCCGACCTGCGGAATCAGCACGCCCATCAGCGTCGGAAACGTCAAGAGCGTCCCGCCGCCGGCCAGGGCATTGACGGCCCCCGCGAGCAAGGCCGAGAGGCAGAGCCAGACGTATTCCATGGTGATTGCGCGAAGGTGCGGGGCGGTTCAAGTCGCGGCCTGGCAGCAGGTTATGGCCGCGAACCGTCCCTTTTGGAGCCGGGCAAGGTCCGCTATATTACCCACTCCCAACCGATTTGATCCACCCGGCGCCCCCAGTGCCGGCTGCCACCGCTGGAGTGCTGCCTCATGGCCAAAAGCAAGAAGAAAGCCGAAGTCGTCTTCCTCGTGTGTGACGAGACGGGCGACATCAACTATACTCTCCGCCGCAAGCCGGGCGGCGAGAAGCTGAAGCTGAAGAAGTATTCGCCCCGTCTGCGGAAGCATACGTTGCACACCGAGAAGAAGAAGTGATCGTGCCGCATCGGCGGCCGAAGCACCAAAACTCAAGCACCAAATCACAAACAAACACGAAGCACCAATGCTCGAAATGGTCCCACGATCGCGTTTGGACATTGGGATTTCGTGCTTTGGATTTGTTTGAGATTTGGTGCTTGTCATTTGATGCTTGTTCGGCAATTGTCTGTTCCAGTCCAATCTGTTCCAATCAGTCCGCCCCATGGAACCAGCGGACATGCCCCAGGCCCTTCACGGACGAACGAGCAAGCGGTGGCGCCTCGTGCCGCACGACGCCGACCGTGTCGGCCGCCTGGAAAAACTCGCCGGCATTCCGCCGATCGTCGCCCAACTGTTGCTCGGCCGCGGCGTATACGAGCCCGAAGCGGCCCGCTCGTTCCTCGACGCCAAGCTGACCGGCCTGCGCGATCCTGACGAATTGCCGGGCATGCCCGATGCGGCCGAGCGAATCTACGCCGCCGTCCGCGAGCGGCGAAAGATCGTCGTCTATGGCGACTACGACGCCGACGGCATGACCGCCACGGCGATCCTGCTCTCTTGCCTGAAGCTGCTCGGGGCCGACGCGAGTTATTACGTCCCCAATCGGCTGGAGGAGGGTTACGGCCTGAGCTGCGACGCTCTGCGCATGCTGGCCGAGCGCGGGGCGTCGCTGGTCGTCAGCGTCGATTGCGGCATCACCAGCGTGCAGCCGGCGCTGACCGCGCGCGAGGTGGGCCTGGAGCTGATCGTCACCGACCACCACGAGTTTGGCCGCGAGCTGCCGGCCGCCGCGGCCATCGTCCATCCGCGGCTGCCTGGGTCGAGCTATCCGTTCGGCGGGTTGTGCGGGGCGGGCGTGGCCCTCAAGCTTGCCTGGGCGATTTGCCAGCGAGCCAGCCAAGCCAAGCGCGTCACCGAGCCGCTGCGGAATTTCCTGATGTCGGCGGTCGGCCTGGCGGCCATCGGCACGGTGGCCGACGTGGTCCCGCTGCTCGACGAGAACCGCATTCTCGTGCGGCACGGCATCAACAGCCTGCGGGCGATGCCGCCGCTGGGCCTGGCCGTACTTCTCGACGTAATGCAGCGCCATGAAGATGAGAAGCTGGACAGCGAGGACCTCGCCTTCCAGATCGCACCCCGGCTCAACGCGGCCGGCCGTTTCGGCCAGGCGCAGCTGGCCATCGAGCTGCTCACCACTGAATCCCCCGAGCGGGCCCGTCAACTGGCCGAGTACATCCACGAGCTGAACAAGAGTCGCAAGAGCCTGGAGCGCAGCATCGACCTGGCCGCCACGAAGCTGGCCAAGGAACAGTTCGATCCGGAGGGGGATTCGGCCCTCGTGCTGGCGGGCCGCGGCTGGCATGCCGGCGTGATCGGCCTGGTGGCGGGGCGCCTGGCGGAGCGGTTCCACCGGCCCGTCGTGCTGATCTCCCTCGACCAGCTCGGCGTCAAACCAGGCATCGGCTCGGCCCGCTCGCCCAACGGACTCAATCTGCATGCGGCTTTCGCGGCGTGCGGCGAACATCTGCTCGGCTTTGGCGGACATGCCGCAGCGGCTGGGCTCCGAATCGACGAAGCCCACATCGATGCTTTCCGGCATGCATTCTGCGAAGCCGCCCAAGCCGAGACCCCCGAAGGCAACCGCGTGGGAGAAATCCGCATCGATGCCGAGGGGCCGCTCGCGCAGCTCACGCCGCAGACCGTCTATCACATCCAGTCGCTGGCACCCTTTGGCTGCGGCAATCCGCGCCCCGTGCTGTGTGCCACGGGCGTGCGCCTCGTCGCCCCTCCCAAGCGCATGGGCGACGGCGAAAAGCACCTCTCGCTCAAACTGTCGCAGCACCGGACGAATATGCGGGCCGTCGCCTTCGGCTACGGCGAATGGGCCGACGAACTGGCCGCGGTCAACGCGCCGCTCGACATCGCCTACAAGCCGGTGATCAACGAGTTCCGCGGCCGGCAAGCGGTCGAGGTGCACCTGGTCGATTGGCGGGTGTCGGAAGCGGCAGTCTAAGTGTCTCGGAACTTCGCCGCATGCTACAATCAAGAATCCTGCTCGCGAATGCCATGATCGCAGGAAGGTGCGATTCAGATGACACAAAAACTCAAGACCAAATTCACCCTGCCTGAAGATTGGCGACGTTTCAAAATGCCGTCGGCGCTTGAAAGGCGGTTGCAATCGCTGCTCGATAAGCAAGACTCGACCGGCAAGCTCTCAGCAGTGGAGCGCGAGGAAGCCGAAGCGCTTGTTGAATTGAGCGAGATGTTTTCGCGGCTTAAGATTCGGGCTCGTTCCACCCGCGGCAAGGAGCGCTTGTGAGACGCGCGGCCGTGTCCGCGCGCCTAGCACGACTCGTCCGCCAGCGCGCCGGTGATCGGTGCGAATACTGCCAACTGCCCCAACAGTGGCAGGAATCGACCTTTCACATCGATCACGTGCGCCCCCGTTTTGCACGCGGGCGCAGCTTGGTTGAGAATCTCGCGCTCGCATGCGTCGGATGCTCACTCAAAAAGGGTGCGCAAACCAGCCGAACCGATCCGGCCAGCGGTGAGGCTGTTCGCCTCTTCAATCCGCGACTAGACGAGTGGAAAGAACACTTTACTTGGGACGGTCACTGGCGGATCGTCGGACTTTCGCCAATTGGCCGAGCAACAGTAATCGCACTCGACCTCAACCGCATTCGCTTGGTGGAGATCCGCCGCGATTTGGCCTTGCTCGGGCGATATCCCCCACAGTAAAGCTCTCGCCTACCTCTCCCCATGCACCATCTCGCATAGCGTGCCAAGGTCGCGGCCTACGCGCTTCGTATCGATGCCGTCCTTCATGTGCACGCCATTGACGAACGCGGCAAACGCCAGCTTGCGGCCGCTGGCCGTGGTCATGTAGCCGGCCAGTGCCTTGCTCGTCAACAGGCCCCGATCCACCAGCAGATTGTCCCACACCAGCGTGCCGGTCTTGGCGAACACCTTCCCTTTGGCCGGACTATCCGCCGCGCACGCCTTGGCGAGCGTTCCATCGACTCCCAGAATCGGCAGGGCGCGCTCATAAGCCGCGAAGTCGGGGCGCGTGCCCATGTACCGCAAGAGCTGCACGGTCGCCGCGGGCGTGACGTAGTCGGCCCGCGCTCCCCCCGCACCGCCGCCAAAGCTGATCGCATCGACATCGACGCCGGCCCGCGCGAGGAAGGCGTGCTCGGCCTTGAGGCCGTCCTTCACCTCCCGCTTGCCGTGCTTCACCGCCACCAGGGCCGGAAACGTGCTGGCGTGCAGGTTGTGGCTGACCTTAAGCACCAGCCTGGCATTCTCGGCAAACGGCGGCGAAACCAGCTCCGCCACCTTGGGCAGCGCGCTGTAGCCGTCGGGCTTGGGGAGCACCGTGTCGGGATGCTTCTGCGCCAGCTCGGCGCTGGTCTCGATGCCGGCATTTCGCAGGGCCTCGATCAACACCGCCCGTGCGAATGCAGCCGGTTCGGGCACTTCATAAATCCGCACCAGCTTCGCCTTGTTCGCTGGAATCTTCCCGGTGACGAGAAGCTTCCCTTCTCCCCGCGGCTTGATCCACGTTTCCAGCGGCACATTCTCGGCCACCGTTTCTACGTTCGCCTCGACCTGAAACAGCGCCGTCCGCGGCCGCCAGCTTACTTTGGCCGGCTGGCCGGGCTCGGTCGGCTCAAAGGTGAAGTCGAGCACGTTGTCGTTCACCATGATCGGCGTGACGCGGCTGGGGCCGCTTCCCGAGCCCTCGGATGGATCGAAGAGCCGATCGTCGATCAGCACATCGCCGCGCACTCGCTTGAGCCCCGTGGCCGCGATCTGCCGGGCCAGTTCCTGCATGCCCGCGAGCGGATCGTGCGGCGTCAGGGTCGATTCGGGCATCCAGTTGGCATAGGTATGATCGGAATCCTCGAAGGCGATTTCGCCCTTCTCGTTTGTCCGGCCCCCCAGGCACGGGTCGCCGCTGGCCACGAGGATCAAGTCGCCGTCGAGCACGCCCTCGGCCAGCGTACCGCGATAGTGAATGGGCGTGCGAAAGCGGTAGTCGGACCCGAGCGCATCCAGCGCCGCTGCCGTCGAAAACAGCTTCGTCGTCGAGGCCGGTGCAAAGAGCTTGTCGGCGTCGTGCGATACGATCACCTCGCCGGTCGTCAGATCGACAAACGACAGCCCCCAGTGCGCCGTCTTGTAGTGCGGCTGGGCGAGAAACTCGTCAACCTTTTTGGCCAGCGAGTCGCCGGCCGCCGCCGGAGAAGCGATCGTCACCAGCAGCATAGCCAGCGCTGACGCGGCGAAGATTGGCTGGCTGCGCACGGTTCCAGACATGTGAGCTGTTCCCAAGTTGGTTATCCGCCTCTTGCGGGGACTATTCTACGCAGCTGTCGGCGGCGTTTGTAGCAAGTAATAAGCACACTCCGTGTGCCGTTCAGTCACGGCACACGGAGTGTGCCTACAACTTGCCAGCCGCTAGAATGCTGCTTCTCTAAGCTAAGAGGCTGTTGCAAAACACGTAGCTGAAGTCGCCAGACTTCAGGAAATCCGCCTGAACTCTGGCGCTTTTCAGCTACGCGCCCTGGATGCCCAGCCGCCTGGAAACCCAGCCGATGAACCTTGACGTTGTTCAGCTCCTTGCCGACCTGGTGCGCATTCCCAGCGTCAACCCGATGGGACGCAATGTGTCCGGTGAAATCTACCTCGAACATCGTGTCACGGATTTTCTGCAAGGGTTGTTCGAGAAACTCGGGCTGGCCTGGGAGCGGCACACCGTTGCCCCCGGCCGCGACAACATCATCGTGCGCGTCGACGGCCCAAAGCTCCCCGACAAGGGCGGCCGCGTCCTGATGCTCGAGGCCCATCAAGACACCGTCCCCGTCGAAGGGATGACGATCGATCCCTTCGCTGCCGAGATCAAAGACAACCGGCTCTACGGCCGCGGCGCGTGCGACATCAAAGGGGGCCTGGCCGCGATGATCGCCGCGCTCGCCAGGCTGGCAGATGAAAAGCCCAAGGGCCGGCCGACCGTCGTGCTGGCCTGCACGGTGAACGAAGAGCACGGATTCACCGGCGCGACGCACTGGGCAGCGACCTATGCACAAACCCGAAGCGTCAGCGAGGCATCTGCTGCTCCTCCTGCGAAACCCAAGCGGGGCGCAAAATCTTCCGCCGGTCAGCCAATTCCCGCTCATTCCAAGCTCCTCCCGCGCGTTCCCGACGCCTGCATCGTCGCCGAGCCGACGCGACTCAACGTTGTCGTCGCCCACAAAGGAGCGGTCCGCTGGCGCTTGCACACCACCGGCATCGCCACGCACAGTTCGCAGCCCCACCTCGGCGACAATGCCATTTACCACATGGCCCGCGTGCTGCAAGTGCTCGAGCTCTATGCCCGCGACGTCGTCCCAACCCTCGGCAGCCACCCGCTCGTCGGGCATCCCACGCTCAGCGTCGGCCTCATTTCCGGCGGCATCAGCGTCAACACGGTTCCCGACCGGGCCACGATCGAAATCGACCGCCGCGTCCTCCCCGGCGAAGATCCGCGCGCCGCCTTCGACCACGCCGTCGAGTTCGTCAACTCCCGCGTCGTGGCCGGAACGCCAGTCATTCACGAAGAGCCGTTCATGTCCACGCGCGGCCTGGCCGACGACAAAAACGGCGACTTCGCCCAGCGGCTCGGGACAGTGATTCGCGGCCATGTCGGCCCGGAAAGCGAGGCCGGCCAGGCGATCGGCGTCCCCTTTGGCACCGACGCCCCGCACTATGCCGCCACCGGCTGCCCGACGGTCGTCTTCGGCCCCGGCAGCATCGACCAGGCCCACACGGCCGACGAATGGCTCGATCTGGACCAGCTCCGCAACGCGGCTGAGATACTCTACGACTTTGCCGCGGCAGGGGCGTAGAACTGTGTGGAGCGCGGCGACTTGTCGCCGCTTTGGGAATTTCGGATTTCTGCGTACAACCGTGGCCAACGCTGCCAGCGTCGGTGTCCTGGGGTGCCACGTCCGACGCTTGTGTGGGCGTGTTCCTCGCGTTCACGCGGCGGCAGGAACTATGCCAGGACGCAAAAGCCCTGGAAAGCCCGCCACTGGAGGCCTACTCGTATGTCCGACGTCACGCGAATCCTGTCGCAAATCGAATCGGGCGATCCGCAGGCGGCCGAGCAGCTGTTGCCGTTGGTCTATGACGAGTTGCGGCGGCTGGCGAGGCAAAAGCTGGCCCACGAGCGTTTGCTTGCGCCTTTGCCTGGCTCCCGGCCGCGCGGGCGTGGAAATGTTCCAGGAGCCATGGGCGGTAAAAGATTGGGGGTAAAAGATGGGAACTGGATACTAACCCGAAGCGTCAGCGAGGAATCGGCCTCGCTGACGCTTCGGGTTAGTGTCAATTCACGTCGGTCTGTCCAGTAGCTAGCTAGGAGTGCGGGTACAATCGCCGCATGAGACTTGCCTCTCGGCCACGCTGGTATCAATTCAGCCTGAGACGGCTGTTGATCGTCATGGCCGCTGCTCCGCCGCTGTTGGCTGGCGGTTACTTTCTCGCGAAAGAAGCGGGACCAGAAGCACTCGTCGTTTTCGGCGTGATACTCTGGCTTCTGTTGATCGTTGACCTTCTTTGGAACCCGGCGATTTCAACCAACGGCAAGATCGTTTGGCTCCTGATGATGACCTTGAGCTGCCCCGTGGCGACTTTGTTGTATGCGGCAGTCAGGCTTCACGGATGGGTTGTCGACGTCGATCCGAGGCAAACTTCCGCGCCCGATTCGCGAGCAGCGAAAACCTCACGCGGCAGCGGATGTCCAGACGCCATGTGAACAATTGGCACATGATTTGCAGTGATGGGATGGTGTGGGCGCCGAGCTGCCAGTTTGGCAGGCGGGGGCGATTGACTGAGTTCCGCTACATGGCAGGGCCCGCCCGGCGGCGCGGGAGTGGAAATGTTCCAGGAGCCATGGGCGGCAGAAGATTGGGGGTAAAAGATGGGAGAGAGGGAGAGCGCGCTAATAATCGAGCGGCCCGGGGCTAAACTGGCTCACGTCGCCTGCGCCGCGGCTAAAGCGGCAAGTCGTTGCCAGACAGTGGTTTGCGGAGTTTAAAGCGGCGTTTTTCACGCCACAAACGGAGGAAAGTTTAATGGCGGGATTAGGTGCAAGGTCAGAGGGGCTAGGGCTGGGGAAAGATTGTCGGCGACCTGCGGCCCAAATCGGCGCTCGAATCGCCGGACAAGGCGGTGAAACCGGAGTGAGCAGCTGCGGAATTCAAGCCGGCGCGACGATCTCCAAGAGCTCGATTGCCAGGTAGCCGTCCAGGTAGATGAACGCGGTCCGGCCGTAAGTCGCCAGCGGCCTGGCCAGGCGGAACAGGCGGCAAAGGTCGGGGCCCGGGTCGATCCGATAGAGCGAGGCCAGTTGCACCTCGCGCATGATGTTGTGCTCGATCAGCACGCGGCCCAGCGGGACGTTCTGCCCGAGGATTTCGCGGCAGACCTCTTCGTCGAGCAGGGTAAGGTTGAGCCGGGGAATTCCAAACAGCACGACTTCCTTGTCCGATTGCCGATGCAGAATAATTTTTCGGGAATAGAATTCCCCGTCCCGCCTGGTTGCCAGGACTTCGACATCGACCGGCGAGCCGTGATGCTGCTCGACGGCGACCGTCATGTGCTCGTGATGGGCCAGCAGCTTGCGATAGGGCTCGGGTGTGTTCTCGACCAGGACTTCCTCGAACGAGCCGAGCTGCGCCAGGTCGGTATAGAACAAGCCGGCAAGGTGGTCGAGAGCGGGCATGCTCGGGCGATCAGGTTCACTAAGCGATCGAGGACAATACGACGGGCTGTGCCGCAGGGCGAGCCACGTCGGAAACTCTGTCGAGCACGCTGTCGATCAGGTAGTAGAGCAAGGCCCGCAACTCTTCCGGCTCGATCTCGTCGGCGATCTTCTCGGCCCGCTCCTGGTGCTTCTCGATGAGCCGCTGCGCCTTGTCGAAGACGCCGGCTTCGTCGTAGAGCTGCCGCACGCGGCTCAAAGTAGTAGGCACACTCCGTGTGCCATCGGCCAACGGCACACGGAGTGTGCCTGCAACTATGGCCAGCAGCTCTTCCTGTTTGGCAGGCGAAAGTCCGTCCAGGGCCAGGGCCCAGAGCACGGTCGGCCGGCCGCCGAGGATGTCGCCGCCGGAGGCCAGCTTGTTGTGGTCGTCGCCGTCCCAGTCGGCGAGGTCGTTGATGATCTGAAAGGCCACGCCCAGGTTGCGGGCAAACTGCTTGATCGGCTCAATGTATTTGTCGATCGGGCCGGCCAGCCGGGCGCCGGAGAACAGGGCCGCTTCAAACGCCGGAGCCGTTTTCAACGCGTAAATCTTCAAGGCGTCCAGCGGCTTGAGGCGTTTGTCGTGAGCGTCGCGCCACAGCAATTCCGCGCCCTGGCCCTCCGACAGCCGCAAGTGTGCGTCGGCCAGGCAATCGACGATGTCGGCCACCACGTCGGACCCGAGAGTTTTCGACTCGCGGCTGATCAGGCGATATCCCATGCCGATCAAATAGTCGCCGACGTTGATCGCCGTGGGTACGCCGAATTTCTTGTGGATCGTCTCCTCGCCGTAGCGGAAGGGGTCGTCGTCTTCGATGTCGTCGTGCACGAGCGAGGCCTTGTGGAAGGTCTCGATCGACATCGCCGCGCGGCGGACCGAATCGCTGTAGCGTGCGACGTGCTCGGCCCCGCTGCCGCTGGTGCCATTGCCCTTAGTGCCATGGCCCCCGGTCAGCGCATCATAAACAGCCAGCGTGATGAACGGCCGGCTGTACTTGCCCCCTTTGGCTAGGAAGTCGTAAGCGATCGCTTCGGTGGCGGCGATGGGGTCCGAGCCGGAAATGTCGAATGTCGAATGTCGAATGTCGAATGTCGGCGAGGATTCGACCTTCGACCTTTGACCTTCGACCTTCGACCGCACGCGCGGCACCAGCCGATCCAGCTCCTCCGGCTTGAAGAGGTTCGACGCGGCCCGCAAAAGATGCACGTAGGTCCGCGTCTGGGGAGCGGCCTGGTCCGCCTGGAGCTTGATCATCCGCATCACCCAGTCGTCATCGACCGAGGTATTGCGGCAGTCGCTCGACAGAAGCGGCACGGCCATGCAGGGGATGCCCGCGAGCAGGATTTTGTCGATCGCCTTCTCCAGCACGTTCAGGCAGGCCACGCCGACGATCGCATCGACGTAGCCGCTGACGATGATCTTCAGGACGATCGGCGAGCCCTCGGCGACGAGAACCTTGTAGCCCATTTCATCGGCCAGGCCGCGGAAATCGGCGATGCTGCACGCCCCGCACTTTTTGCACTCCAGGCCAAACTCGTCGTAGTCGGCCGGGCAGCCTTCGGCGTGCTTCAGGCAATGCGGCAACAGGAACAGCCGCCGCGACGGGGGCACGGCCGCGACCTGGTCCTTCCAGAACTCGCTCGCCAGGATGACCATCATCCAGCCGACGTAGCCTTCCGGTTGGCCGCACTCTTCGAGCGTGCGGCGGACGACTTTTTCCATCTCGTCCTTCGTCAGCGGGCGCGATTTGTCGAGTTTCGCCGCGACCTCGGCAGCCTTCGCGGCCAGCCGCTCGCGCAGCTCCTTCGACTGCGGGACGAGCTTAAGATGGGCGGTCTGACGGCGTTTGCTCTTTTTCGGTGCTTCGCCGGCAAACTCGGGGGGCGTGTCGTCGTAGGCCGCATGATTGTGGGGCAGGCTTGCAGCCTGCCGATCCGACGAAAGCGGCAGGCTGGAAGCCTGCCCCACATCATCAAGAGCGTAGTGCGACGCCTGTCCTAAGATGCTGCTGTCGTCCAAGGTGTCGTTCCGGTGGAGGCGGGGTGGGCGGTCGTGCGGCCGGAAGTCTGGTGGCAAGCGCGGCCCAAGGCGGCCACGGTAAAGGTCAGTGGGTAGAGCCTCTCATAATACCACAACTTCGCGAAGTAGAAACCAATGGGAGCAGGCTGGCGGTGCTCGCCGCACTCCACCCGCTCGACCAGCCAGTTCAAGCCTTTTTCGACCGCGGCCAGAACGGGGCTCGGGGCTCGGGGCTCGGGGCTCGGGTGGCATGCGGCCAACAGGCCTTCGACGGCAAGGGCGGTTTCTTCGATGGAGGAGAGCAAGAGCAAGTGCGGAGTGCGAAGTGCGGAGTGCGGAGTGAGCGGCGAGCGGGGGGCGTCAGCCCCCTGAGGCGATCCGCTGTTGATGTTTGCCATCGTCGGCGTCTTACCCGGTACCAAGTACTGAGTACTAGGTACTGAGTACTCAGTACCTAGTACCAAATGGCCAGCCCCACCCGGACCCGTTACATCCCGCGTTGACTCAACCCCGGTCGCTGCGCCGGGTTCCGCACTGGGCACTACGCACTCCGCATTCCGCACTCGATGCCACACGCCGCTTCCCCAGCCGCCATCGGCATTCTGATTGGCCACCAGCCACGCGACGCCGCGCTGCGCCTCGGGCGAATCCATCAGTCCCAGATCGCGATACGCCATTAACACCTTGGCAGTGCCATAGACCGGATTGTCCTCAGTGGGATGATCCTGATTGCCGAACCAGAGCGGGGACCACGAGCTGTCTGGGTGCTGCGTCTTAGCGAGATAGCACAACGCGCGACAGTGTTGACGCCGGTTAAGCGCCAAGTCGGGACAATAAACTCCCAGGTGTTTTCCAATCCATTCCGGGCTCCAATCCTCGAAGACGCGCAGAGCATGTGCCGTCAAGTCTGTTCCGCTTCGGTCAAAGGGTAATCGGCCCCAGCCTCGGCAAAATGTTGGCCAACCGCCGTCGCTATTCTGCAATCGCCTTAGCCACCTAATCCCGTCACGAGCTTTGGGAATTGCACGGGCCAGCGTGTCAGATACTTCCTTGCCCGAGTGACTAAATGCATTGATCGCAAGAAGTGCCCCTGGCGTATCGTCCGCATCGGGCACCGCTCCTGAGAGGTCGCTCCATCCGAAGCCGCCGGGGTCGGCGCCGGTGAAGGGATGACGCTTGGTGTGCTGGCAGGAAAGGAGCCAGTCGAGGCACTGCGGCCCGAGCAGCTCGGCAACATCCTCCCCCGCACCGGCCAGGGCGTTGATGGCGAGCGTGGTGTTCCAGGTGGCGAGGTTCGTGTCGATGGGCCAGCTGCCGTCGGGGCGGATCGAGGCGGCGAGGAACTTGACGCCGCCCTGGATGACCTCGGCGGCGACGGCAGAGCGGTCGAATGTCGAATGTCGAATGTCGAATGTCGGCGAGTGATCGCGCGCTTCGTTTGGCCGACCTTCGACCTTCGACTTTCGACCTTCGACGGGTTTTGGCACAATGCTTGCCAAACTCATCACCACAAAGCTCGTCAGCGGCGTCGCTTCGAGGTAGCCTCCGCTCTCGGGCTGCATCCGGCGGAGCACTTTCAGGCTGCGGCTGATCGAGAGCCGGCGGACGAGGCGCGTGATTGGGTTTCGCGGCGGGGCGTGGAAATAACGCGCCTGACCGATCGCCACGAGGGCTGGAATCGCGTAGCTGACGACTGGCATGCCAACGAAGCGATACAGCGACTGCGGAACACACGCCAGTTCAAACGGCAGCGGGTCGATCTGGCGCCAGTCAACAAGGCTGGCCAGGGCCAGATTCGTCATGATCGGCACGACGAAAGTTTTATCGATGCCGTAGCGCTCGCGGAGGGCGGCCAGACCGCCTTTGCTGTCGATGTAGGCGTTGGCGCGCGGGAGCAAGTCCGCCGGAACGCCACGGAGGGCGTTCCCTACAACGCTCTCGGCCAGGTGCAGCGCGGCGACGACGAGATAGGTCGTGGCGATGTTCGAGTGCGAAAGGTCGGTGTCGCCGAAGCCGCCGTCTTCGTTTTGTTGCGTTACAAGGTAGCCGACGCCGCGGGAAATCAAGTCGTCGAAGGTCGAATGTCGAAGGTCGAAGGTTGGACATTCGACATTCGACTTTCGACCTTCGACAAGATTGCGCCGGACGACCGCGAGCGCGCTGACGGCTGTTGCGGTCGAGAGCGCGGAGGAGGAAAGTTCACCGACCCAGTGGCCATCTGGCGTGCGCTCGGCGAGCAATTCGCTCTTGGCTTGCTCGTAGGCGGCGCGAAGTCGATCGGGGTCCATGAAGCAATGTCGAATGTCAAATGACGAATCAATGACGAGGCCCGAATGTAGAATGACGAAGACTACCTGCGCGTTGTCGCCATTTGAAATTCGAAATTCGTC
>JAKEHX010000203.1 GCA_022614795.1 Planctomycetaceae bacterium
GCTCGATCACGTCGAGGCGGCGACCCCCAAAACGTTTGAGCATTACACGCAACATGTCGCCGGGGCGAGTTTTGGCACTAAGTTCGAGGGCCTGGCCGTCAGCCGCGGCTTGCCGGAGCAGATTCGCGGGCTGTATCACGCCGGAAGCGTCGGCATTATCATGTCGGGCTGGTTGGGGGCGATCAATTACGGCGTGATCGTCGCCAACGATGTGGACGCTTTGCTCTTCAAAGGAGCCGTCTGATGTTCGAACACACTGCCCAGGTGGCGAAGCAGCAGTTGCGGCTCTTGACGATGCTCGTCAAGGACATCGACGACGCGCATTACACGCAGCCCATCGGCGGAGCAAAGAATCCCCCCGCATTCATCCTGTGTCATCTGTGCGTGTCGACCGACTTTTTGCTTTCGCGGTTGGGCAAGCCCACATACTGCCCTGCCAACTGGCGCGAGAATTTCGGGCCGACGTGCTCGCCCGAGAAGGTGGCCATTCCCTATCCGCCCAAAGCCGAGGTGATGGCGATATTGGAGCGGGCGCTGCTGGCCGCCTGTGCCGCGTCGGCGGAAGTGACGCCGGAGTTTGCGGCCAAACCGCATGGCATTCCATTTTTGGCCGGTTCGCCCGTGGAAACCAACGGCGACTTCATCACGCTGCTTTTGGCGTCACACCCTGCGTTTCATGCCGGACAGCTGTCGGTGATGCGCCGGCAACTTGGATTCGCGCATTTGTTCTAATCTCCGGCTCGGCAGGAGCCTCCTCCCGCGCCCTCTCAACTGCATGTCTCGCCAGCAGATTCTCGACGCGATTCCGCACCGCCCGCCGATGCTCCTCGTCGACGAGGTCAGCGAGTGGGAGCCGGAACACATTGTCTGCCGCAAGACCTTTCAGCCGGACGAGTGGTTTTTTCAGGGGCACTATCCCGACTATCCGCTCGTTCCGGGCGTGATCCTGTGCGAAGCGGCGATGCAGGCCGGGGCCGTGCTCTTGAGCAAGCACGTTGCCAGCGACGGCGTGCCGGTTGTCGGACGGCTGAATGACGTCAAGTTCAAGCGGATGGTCCGACCTGGCGACACGATCCAGCTCGACGTGACGCTCGACGAGCGGATGGGGGATGCATTTTTCCTTTCAGCCAAGGTGCTCGCTAGCGGCAAGCCGGCAGTGACGCTCAGTTTTGTGGTGACGGTGGCGAAAAGGGAGGCCTGAATGGACTTCCTTGGCCTTTCCGGCAAGACGCTGCTCGTCTTTGGCGTCGCCAACAAAAAGAGCCTGGCCTGGCACGTGGCTCAAGCGCTGGAAGAGGCCGGGGCGAAGGTGGTTTATGTCGTCCGCAGCGAAGAGCGCCGCCAGACCGTTGTCAAATTGCTCGGCGGGCGCGAAATCCATGTGTGCGACGTGGAATACGACGAGCAGATCGAGCGGCTGAAGGGAGAGTTGGCCAGCCGCGGGCACAAGTTCGCCGGAATGCTGCACTCGATTGCGTTTGCAGACTACTCGGACGGCATGAAGCCGTTTCACGAGACGCCCAAGCGGGCGTTTCTGCGGGCGATGGACATCTCGTGCCATTCGCTGCTGGGCCTGTCGAGCGCACTGAAGGAATTCTTGGAGCCCGACGCTTCGGTGGTGACCGTGTCGATCTCGACCACGCGGATGGCGAGCGAGAACTACGGCTACATGGCGCCGATCAAGGCGGCCCTCGACTCGTCGCTGGCGTTTTTGGCCAAATCGTTCAGCCAGTTTTCGCGGGTGCGGTTCAATGCGGTCGCCCCGAGCCTGCTCAAGACAAGTGCCTCGGCTGGGATTCCCGGCTATCTCGATTCGTATCTGTACGCTGAGCAAGTGATTCCACGGAAGAAGGCGCTCCAAACCGAGGAGGCGGCCAACGTCGCCGTATTCCTTTTGAGCCCGCGATCGAGCGGCATCAACGCGCAATCGATCGTGGTGGATGCCGGCATGAGCATCAACTACTTTGATTCTGAGATCATCAAGCGGGCGATGCGGCCGGAGTAATGGGCGACAGCTCGAAATGGGGCCTGGCAGGCTGGAATTCTGCCCCACGTGGAACCAGTGTCCGCTGCCACTGGGCGGCCAGCATGATACTGTTGATCCCGCTGCCGATGCCCAGAAGGGCCAGCTGCTCGCCTTCCCGCACAAAGCCGCTTTCGACGGCCAGGGCGAGGGTCACCGGCAGGGCGACCGAGCCCGTATTGCCGAGCCAAGGATACGTGACATAGTCGCGCTCGACCGGCAACCCGAGCGACTGAAGCATCAGCTTGCGGTGCGTCCCGCCGACCTGATGGCAAATCGTCCGCGCGAGCTTGTCGCGCGTCAGCTGGCCCGCGGCGAGAAAGTCGTTGAACGTCGCGACACCCATCGCCAGCCCTTCCTCCAGCAGCTTTTCCGAGTCGGTCTGCATCAGCACGCCCGCGGCCCCGGAAGGCGAGGCTTCATGGCCGCCCTGGCAGAGCGTGTGATGCGATGTATGTGCCCGCACGGCCGCGCTCCCAAGCACGTTGCCCGTGCGGCTCAGGTCTTTGTGCACGAGCAGCATCGCAGCACTGGCGGAGCCGATGGTGAGCGAGGCGAAGGCCGGTTTGACCGACTCGCGAGTCAGCGACTGGTCGCGATTGAGTTGGTTGATGGTCGCTTCCAGAAGGGCCCGGCTGTCTTCGGTGCCGACGACCAGGCCGGCGCGAATCTGGCCCAGCTCAATCAAGTTGGCCACCTGCAATACGCCGTTCAAGAGGCCCAGGCAGGCATTTGACACATCGTAAACCTGGCACCGCTGCGGCAAGTCCAAGGTATCGTGCACGCTGCACGCCGTGGCCGGCTCGAGCTGGTCGCGGCAGACGGAGCCGTGGACCAGGCAGCCGATGTCGAGCGGATCGATGCCTGCCGCTGCGATGGCCCGCTGGCCGCTGGTGATGCTCTGCTGGCTGGGGCGCATGCCACGGGGCCACAGCCGCCGCTGGCGAATGCCGCTCATCAGCTCCAGCCGCCCTTCCGGCAGGCGGAGTCGGCTGTATAGCGGCTCTAGCCGGCGCTCGACCTCGTCACTGGTGACGATTTCGTCGGGAAGCGAATAGCCGAGCGATTCGAGGCAGACCTGCTGGTAGTGCATGCAACCAGCGTAGCGGCCTGATCGCGAAGCGTAAACGGGCCGAGAATCACGATGCGGGCAGGGTCCAATCGGCAAATCGTAATCCAGGCACGTGCTCGAAATCGACGGTGTTGCGAGTGAGGAGAGTCGCCTGTCGGCTGATCGCGATGGCCGCGATGCGCGTATCGGCGGCGCCGATGCCGCGCCGCAAGTGCTGGAGGTTTTGGAATTCGACGGCAGCTCGTTCGTCGAAGTCCAGCACTTGAATCGCTCGATAGACATCTAAATGACGATGCAGCCGGCGATACGCTTCGATCTGTTGTGACAGCTTGCGCGCCTTCGCGAGGTAGGCCAGCCAGCCGCGCGTCTGCTCTTCATAGCTGACGATGGTCGTGGCTAGGTCAGCCGCGTGAAGGTGATCCAGTCGTCGTCTAAGTCGTGCATATTCCTCGCCATGAGCCCATTCCAGAATACTGACGTGATCGGTATCAAGAATCAGCATGTTTGCGCTTCTTGGTTGCCTTTCGCTTGGGGCGAGTCGATTCTCGCCACTTTCGCCCTAACTCCATGGCCTCTAAGAACGCCGGATCACCAGCAAAGGCGCCTGAAATCTGCTGCCACCACGGCGGGTCGTCCTTGCCACCGTTGACCTTCTGCTTGAGCGCCGCAACTTCAGCTTCCAATTGCTTCAGTCGTTGTTCCACAGAAGAAGTAGCCATAATCCAAGTTCCTTGTCTCGACACAGCTCTGTCCCAATCATACCTGATTCAAAGGGGCCGGCGAACCCTTTAGACGGTAGAATGAGGGGCTTGCCACGGCTCAAGTTCGCTTGCCTGTCGGCCTTTTGAAAGCACTGGATCGCACCGCATGGGTTTCAAGCTCCATCAGCCCTTTTTCCCCGCCGGCGACCAGCCGCAAGCGATTAGCCGCCTGGTCGCGGGAATTAACGCCGGCAAGCGATCGCAGGTGCTTCTGGGCGTTACCGGCTCGGGCAAGACATACACGATGGCCAACGTCATTGCCGCCGTGCAAAAACCGACGCTCGTCATCTCGCACAACAAAACGCTGGCGGCCCAGCTCTACAGCGAGTTTCGCGAGTTCTTTCCCAACAACGCCGTTCACTACTTCGTCAGCTATTACGACTATTACCAACCGGAGGCGTACATCCCGCAGCGCGACATCTACATCGAAAAAGACGCGTCGATCAACGAAGAGATCGACCGGCTGCGGTTGGCGGCGACCAGCTCGCTCGTCAGCCGCCAGGACGTGATTATCGTGGCCAGCGTGTCATGCATCTACGGCTTGGGCTCGCCGAAGGACTACAAGGCGATGATGGTGCCGCTGGCCGTCGGCGAGACGATCGACCGCGACGAGATGCTGATGCGGCTGGTCGATATCCAGTACGAGCGGAACGACGTGGCGTTTGAGCGGAGCAAATTCCGCGTGCGGGGCGACTGTGTCGAAATCTGGCCGAGCTACGAGGAATATGCCTTCCGCGTCGAGTTGTGGGGGGACGAGATCGAGAAGCTGTCGATCATCAACCCGATAAGCGGCGATACGCTCGCGGCCCAAGAGCAGATGTTTATCTACCCGGCCAAGCACTTCGTGATGCCCGAGGAGCGGATCGCCGCGGCCATCGACACGATCAAGCAGGAGCTGGACGAGCGGCTGAAGGTGTTGCGCGAGGCGGGCAAGCTGCTTGAGGCGCAGCGGCTTAATGCACGGACGCGGTTCGACATCGAAATGCTGATGGAGGTGGGGCATTGCCCGGGGATCGAAAACTACAGCCGGCCGCTCTCGGGGCGTCCGCCGGGCTCGACGCCAGACACGCTGCACGATTTTTATCCGCCGAACGACTTTCTGATGATCGTCGATGAGTCGCACGTCACGGTGCCGCAGATCCGCGCGATGTACAACGGCGACCGGGCGCGGAAGGAGACGCTGGTCGAGCACGGCTTCCGGCTGCCGAGCGCACTGGACAACCGGCCGCTGAAATTCGAGGAGTGGGAGCGGAAGCTCGGCCAGGCGGTTTTTGTCTCGGCGACGCCCGGCGAATATGAGCTGGCCCAGACGGGCGGCGAGGTCGTCGAACAGATCATCCGGCCGACGGGGCTGCTCGATCCGGTCATCGAGGTCTGTCCGGCCCGCGGCCAGGTGCCGCATTTGCTTGGACAAATCCGCGAGCGGGCAGCCGTGGGCGAGCGGGTGCTCGTAACGACGCTGACCAAGCGGCTGGCGGAGGATTTGTCGGCGTATTTGCTCGAGCAAGGGGTGCAGTGCAAATGGCTGCACAGCGAGTTGGACGCGTTCGAGCGGGTCGATCTGCTTCGCGATTTGCGCGCCGGGCGATTCGAAGCGCTGGTGGGCGTGAACTTGCTCCGCGAAGGGCTGGACCTGCCGGAGGTTTCGCTGGTGGCGATTATCGATGCGGACAAGGAGGGCTTTTTGCGGAGCGAGACTTCGCTCATCCAGACGATCGGCCGCGCGGCCCGCAATGTGAACGCCAAGGTGATCCTCTACGCGGACAAGGTGACCGAGGCGATGCGTAACGCCATGGACGAGACGCGCCGCCGCCGCGAGACGCAGGAGAAATACAACCAGCAGCACGGCATCACGCCGGAGACAATCAAGAAAAATATCCGGGCGGGAATTGAACAGGCCATCGCTGCCCATCGGCAGGCGAACGCCGCCGTCGGCCGGGCGGATGATTCGGTCTATATCACCGAGGAGTATGTCGGCGAGCTCGAAGCCGAAATGTACAAGGCCGCCGAAGCGCTGGACTTCGAGCGGGCGGCGGCGCTGCGCGACCGGATCGGCCAATTACGCGACGCGATCGGCCAGAAGCTCAGCGACGTGGAGGTCAAGTCGTATAAGCCGGGGCCGAAGCGCGGACGTGGCGGCAAGGGTCGGGTGCCGCGGCCGAAGAAGAGTGTGTGAGGAGGAGTGAGTGGTGAGTGGTGAGTGGTGAGCGGTGCAAGAAATGAGCGAGGGAGGCGGACCTTGTGGGTTGCCTCCCTCGTTGGATTTCAGCGTCGAACTGACAAACTGATTTCGCTTACTCGGGCTTCGCAGCACCACCTTCGGGAGCGGGTGTCGCGGTCGGATCGGCGGCAGGCGTGGTCGCTGCCGGGTCGCCGGCGGGCGGCGTGGCTGCCGGATCGGCCGGGGAAGATGCGGGAGGCGTCGCGGGCGGGGTGGAGACTGGGGCCGGCTGTTCGCCGCAGCCGAGCGTCGAAATGCTGAGGCCGGCAACCGCGGCTAAGGTGAGCAACTTTCGCATGGCTTTGTTTCCTTTGTAAGAGTAAGCCACGTAAGGAGATACGGACAGCAGGACGGTCCTGCGATGTCGTCGTCAATACAATTCGATCCATCATCCGTCACAGATATTCCCGGTACTTGCCGACTGGAGAAGATTTTTCGCCAGGTGTCCATAACAGCCACCTGAGTTCTCCAGATTGCGGATGGGTCGAGCGAGACGCCCGGTGTGAACAACGTGAGCTTGGAGCATGCAACCTCGATCGCAGACCGCCGTGCCCTGGCATGTTCTGCCGCGCGAGAAGATCGAAGAGCAATTGAAAACCGGTCCCGACGGGCTCACCAGCGACGAGGCCCGCTCGCGCGCCGCCGATTACGGTCCGAACGAGCTTGCGGCCGGCCATAGGGTTTCTGCGCTGGCCATTTTGCTGTCGCAGTTCAAAAACGTCCTGCTGGTGATCCTGATCATCGCCACGGTCGTGTCGGCGCTCATGGGGCACGGCACCGAGGCGATCGTCATCGGCGTGATCGTGCTGTTTGCCGTCGGCTTGGGCTTCTTTCAGGAGTATCGGGCTGAACGGGCCATGGAGGCCCTCTCGGAAATGGCGGCGCCGATGGCCACGCTGGTGCGCGGCGGGCAAGAGGTCCAGCTCCCCGCGCGCGAGCTGGTGCCGGGCGATGTCGTGCTGCTCAAGGCGGGAGACAAGGTGCCGGCTGATTGCCGCCTGATCGAGGCGGTCAATTTGCAAGCCGAAGAGGCGGTCCTCACGGGCGAATCGGTGCCGTCCGAGAAGCAAACCGAGCCGCTGGCGGACGAAAATCTGCCGGTCGGCGACCGGAAGAACATCGCCTTTGCCGGCACGGCGGTTACCTATGGCCGCGGCCGCGGGATCGTCGTCGCAACGGGCATGGACACGGAATTCGGCAAGATCGCGGGCCTCTTGCAGACGGTCGAGATCAGCCGCACGCCGCTTCAGAAAAACCTCGATCGGGTTGGGCGGGCTTTGGCGGGCGTGGCGATTGTCATTGTGCTGGTGATCGTGGGCATCGGGCTGGGGCGGGGCGAGCAGTTCACCTCGATGTTGATCTTTGGCATCGCCCTGGCCGTGGCCGTGGTGCCCGAAGCGTTGCCGGCCGTGGTAACGGTGTCGCTGGCTTTGGGCGTGCAGCGGCTCGCGAAGCGCAACTCGCTCGTCCGCCGCCTGCCGGCCGTCGAAACGCTGGGCAGCACGAGCGTCATTTGCTCCGACAAGACGGGCACGCTCACGCGCGACGAAATGACGGTCCGGCGAATCTGGACCGACGGCCAGGAACTGGATGTCTCCGGCGCGGGCTACGAGCCCCGCGGAGACTTTAAGAACAACGGAGCGGTCCAGCAGCCAGACGGGGTCGCCAGCGAGCTGCTGCGGGCCGGGGTTCTGTCTTCCGATGCATACCTTCTTCACGACGAGAGCGAAAAAAGATGGCGCGTCCAAGGCGATCCCACCGAAGGGGCGCTGGTGGCCGTCGCGGGTAAAGCGGGACTGGAAAAAGCGAAGCTCGACGCCGAGTTTCCGCGAGTCGGCGAGATTCCGTTCAGCTCCGAAACGAAGCGGATGACGACGCTGCACCAGACCAGCAATGGTTCGGTCGCCTATTGCAAGGGCGCGCCGGAGATGCTGCTGGGCTCGTGTACGCGACTACGTACGGCGAGCGGCGACGTGACGCTGGACGAAGCGCGGAAGAAGGCGATTCAGGACGCGGCACAGCGGATGGCCGAAAGCGCGCTCCGCGTTTTGGCCCTGGCTGCCAAGTACGGAGTAGCGCTGGAAGACGCGCAGCACGATCTGACGCTGCTCGGGCTGGTGGGGATGATCGATCCTCCGCGCGACGAAGCCAAGGCAGCAGTGGAAAAGTGTCAGACCGCGGGAATCAAAGTCGTCATGATCACGGGCGACCATCCGCTGACCGCCCGGGCGATCGCCCGCGAGCTGGCGATCGCCAAGGAAGGCCGGGTGGTTACCGGGGCTGAGCTCGATGCGCTCAGCGACGAGGCGCTAGAGGGCGACGTGCAGCAGATCGAGGTGTACGCCCGCGTTTCGCCGGCGCATAAGCTACGCGTGGTGACGGCCCTTCAGCACCGCGGGCACGTCGTGGCAATGACCGGCGACGGCGTGAACGACGCCCCCGCGCTGCGCAAGGCCGACATCGGCATCGCCATGGGAATCGCCGGCACCGACGTGACCAAGGAGGCGGCGGCGATGACATTGACCGACGACAATTTCGCGTCGATTGTCGCCGCGGTGGAGGAAGGGCGCGGCATTTTCGGCAACATCAAGAAGTATTTGATGTATCTCTTGTCTGCCAATCTTGGCGAGATTGGCCTGATGGCAGGGGCGTCGCTCGCGGGGTTGCCGCTGCCGCTGTCGGCCGTACAGATTCTCTATGTGAATCTGGCGACCGACGGGCTGCCCGCGCTGGCCCTGGCAATGGATCCTCCGGACGATGACATCATGCGCCGGCCGCCGCGCGATCCGCGCAGGGGCATCTTCACGCCGAGCGTCGTGCGGCTGATGGCGGTGGGAGGCGCCTGGTCGGCTGCCGCGAATTTGGCGCTGTTTGTGGGAGCAAGGCAGCTGGGATACTCCGATCCGGACGCGATGACAATGACCTTTGTATCGCTGGTGCTGATGGAGTTTTTCAAGGCCTACGCCTACCGGTCGGACCGCCAGCACGTATTGCACCGGCCGCTGGTCAACCGGTGGCTGAACCTCGCCATCGCGTGGGAGATTGCGCTGTTGGTTGCAATTCTCTACGTCCCCTTCTTGCAGAGGGCGTTCGGCGTGACGGGGCTGGAGCTGGCCGAGTGGGCCGTAATTATTTTCTGGGCCCACACGATTCTTCCGGTGCTGGAGTTTGCCAAAGGGCTGGAGCGGCGCGGGATTTTTGGCGCGGCGGAGGAGTCGTGAGTAGGTAGCGGAATTCGCCAGAATGCGGGCGAACTCCGCGGCACCCGAACTCTGGCGAGTTCGGCTACAACACGGCCGATCTACGACCTGCGCTGGCCCGGCACACGCAACGTCGGCCGTTCGTAGATGGGAATTTGGCCGCGTTTGCCGCGCCTGGCGGTGAGCGTGGGCTCGAGCTGGTCGATTCCTTCCGCGGTCATGCTCGCCAAGGCAGGCAGTCTCGCCTCGGGCACGCTGGTGCTGGGAACGACCGCTACCACGTGGCCAGACCGGCGACTGTGGAAGTATTTGTACTCGGCGCCATACGGCTGGGCCTTGACGGGATGCAGATAAACGCCCAGAGGGCCCCACTTGCTCTCGACCAGCACCAATCCATCGTTGCCGACCATGCGCACCAGGCCGGTATGGTCAATCGTGCCGTCGGCCATGCCATAGATCACCAGGTCGCCAGGTTGCGGCTCGTTCACCTCGACATACCCGTTGTCGTCGAGCAGCCCGGGAATGTATCGGCCTTGGATGGCGAAGCGCCCGCTTGTGTAGACCCAGCCGTGGCAATTACAGGCGGGGCTGGGCTCGGCGAGGCGGATGATCTGGTGAGCATATTGCTCAGTACCGAGCAGAGCGCGTTCCGAATCGGCCAGTTGCTGAGGCGAATCGTCGTAGCCAATGAGCGGCAACGGCTGGCCGAGATCGGTCAACGCGACGAGGCCGTCCACGGCGTGAAAGCTGCTGCCAACGATCATGGGCGGACCGACTTCATCCCCGTGCGGCGCGGCGGCGAACTTGACATACGCAGCCGCACTCAGGCTAAGCAGGATCAGCGTGCACGCCACCGGCAGCGGGCGAGCCGCGACTTGCAAAACTGCCTGAAAAGCATTGGTTCGGACGGCCCAAGCCAAGAGCGCCGCGCCGGAGAGCAGGCCGGCGGGAACCGCGAATGTCCACGACGAGAGTGCGGCGGACACAATCGATCCAGCGGCCAAGAGTGCCGCGACGATCAGCGTCAGCCGCGCCGATGAGCGGGGCAGATATCTCTCGGCACTGATGAGTGCCACCGCCACGACCGCCGCCGTGATGGCGAAATAATTGGCGGCGGCAACCAGGCTTGGATCGTACCAGGTGGGCATGGAGCAACTCGGGAATGGACCACGCGGCTTTCTTCTCGCTGTCGCATGACCTGCCCCCAAGTGCCCGTCTGCGGATCGCGATGCGCCGTTCCGGTTGGCGCTGCATCATGGAACACTTCTGTGATGCGCACGTTTCGCGTTTTCATGCACCTCCATCGCACCGCAAGCGAGATTTGCTTCGCGCATTGGCCAAGCTGCGGACTGCCGCACCTTGCGCTCGCTCGAGTGCGAAGGAATCGGCTTGACATCCCGCAGCGCCTGTCGCCCGTTTGTACGGCGAATCAGAACGCTTCAGCTGGCAGATAGCGGATTATTTGTCTGTTGCCACCGGATTTCGATTGCTTCGTGAAGGCAGCAACTTTTTTGGAAAAGTTTCGGGCGAAGTTGTGCGAATAGGACGACGGAAACTCCCCCGATCCGCCCCGTACCCCCTCATTCGTGTGGTATCTCGAAATCTCGCGGCTCGAC
>JAKEHX010000204.1 GCA_022614795.1 Planctomycetaceae bacterium
CCGCAGAAACCTTTGGGTAGCGGAAGTCGCCAGACTTCCGGCGAATTGCACTGCTCCGGAACTCTGGCGAGTTCCGCTACAGCACAAGACATTCTGCGGGTCCACTTAGACTGTGTTTCCGGCTGTTTGACAGCGGAGTGTCCCAGCGGCCATGCTGAAGCGATGTGGGTGGCGGGGCGGTGATCGATGCGGAGTAGCTGCGCGATGGTCGGGGAGGAACCAGCGTGAGTGGGACGTTTGCGCATCGCGAGATCAACCCTTACGAGCCGCCGCAAGCGGCCACGTGGGTCCAGTGGCCGCTGTTGCCGCCCGAGCGCTGGAGCGAGGTGCAGTTGCGAGTTGATCACGTCGTGCCGGGCACCATGGAGCGGCGGATCTGGATCAGCGGCACGACAGTCGCCGAAATCCGCTACTACCAGTCGGCGCGGGACACGGTCGAGGTGAATGGCGAAGCGCGCGGCCGCGGCTCGCTGTGGGATGCGTCCATTGTCACGCCGACGATCGAGTTCTGGCTCGACGGCGACGGCTATCGCATCCCGGCGCGAGTCGATGCCGTGGCCGGACTCTCGTGGCTGACGCTGTTCCGGCTGACGAAGTTTCGGCTCACGGTGGCCGGCCAGGTGATTTACGAAGAAGGCCATCGCTAGGGCCCGGTCGCTGCAAGTCGGCCAGTTGTAACAACTTGGGCGGTCTGGCGAACCTGAAAGCCGGGGAAACCGTCTCCAAGGTAGGGCATTCTTAGGCGAATCACCTTCTAACAGTTCCGCACACATGCAGAGCCGCAGGGAGCGAGCGGCGCAGCAGGAGACCTTGAACCGTGACAGGCGAAATGCCGTTCACCGTGCTCGTGATGATCAGCGACAGCGGCGCCGGCGGGCGGATCGTCGTCGAGCTCGACCCGCTGGTCGCGTTCAATGCCGCGATCGATCGCCAATTGCGTCAATTGGAGGAGAAGATGCTTGAGTCGATGCCGCAGCTCGCGCGGCGGCTGGATTGGATTCGTCCGCGTTAGAAATTCGCGGGGCCATTTGCGGCTCGTCACTCAGTGGCGGCCGAAACAAACGAGGCACATGTCGTCGTTCTGCTGGGCTTTGCCCAGGAATTTGCGGACATCCTCGATGATGGTCTGGCCCAGTTTCGCGGGGGAGCTGGCCGGTTTGCGGACGTGGTCGCGCAGCCGGTCGATGGAATAGAACTCGCCGTCGCCGTTGATCGATTCGTTCACTCCATCGGTATAGAGCGTCAGAAGCTCGCCCTTACTGATTTCGATCTCCGTTTGCTCGTAGCCGAGAGCGTCGGTGATTCCCAGCGGCAGACCGGTCACCTTCTCGCCCGGTTCGTCGATCGCGCCCCCGGACAGGCGGTGGAGCGGCGCCATGTGCCCCGCGTTCACGATCGTCGCCCGATGCTCGCGAGGATCGAGCACGACCATGATCATCGTCACGAACCGCTGGATGTTGAGGGCGCAAATCCGCTCGTTGAGCCGCGTCATTGCCGCCGACGGCCGCCCCTCGCTGTAAAGCGAGAACTTGACTTCCGCCGAGAGTTTTGCCATGAGGAGCGCCGCGGCCACGCCATGCCCCACAACGTCGGCGACGAGCACGGCCACCCTCCCATCCGGCAGCGGAATGTAGTCGAAGTAGTCGCCGCCAATCTGGTCCATCGGCTGGTAGTAGTCGAAGAACTCGTAGCCCGCGAGATCGGGCCGTTTATCGGGGAGAAAGCCGTGCTGCACCTCGATGGCTAACTGCATGTCGCGCTGCAATTCGCGCTGCCGCAGCGCGGCTTCGTGCAGCTGGGCGCTTTGAATGGCGATCGCGGCCTGCGACGCAGTGCTGACGAGCAGCTCCAGGTCTTCCTTGGTGAACCGATGGCGCTGGTCGAGCGTGTCGATTTGCAGCGCGCCAAACGCGTTGCCCTCGTTGTCGAGCAGCGGGGCACACATCATCGACCGGATGCGAAAATCGGCGATGCTCTGGCTCATTTCGAATCGCTCATCGCTCGCCGCGTCGGCCGAAAGAATCGCCTCCTTCGAGTCCATCACGTGCCGAATGATCGTGCGGCTGATGCGGAGCGTGTCGTTCACGTCTTCCCGCCGCACGCGCACCCAGCGGGGCACGAGCTTCTTGTCGGGCATCTCCATCACGATGAAGCCGCGATCGGCCTGCACGAAGATCTTGAACAGGCTCTTGAGCACTTGCGGCAGGACTTCGTCCAGGGCCAGCACGCGGGCCAGGCTTTGCGTGATCTCGACTAGGGCGGCCAGCTTTACCTCCGCGCTGGCCGAGATGTGCACGCCGCCGCGGCTGGAGCTGGAGACGTCGAGCTTCGACATGATCGTCGAGCTCGGCTGGTTGGTCTCGTCGTCGCTCAAAAAGGCGCCGAGTCCCGCCCCGTCCAGAATCCGCGGAATCGAGTCCGTGGTGGCCGGGGTGCCGCCGGCGTGCGCATCGCTCCCAAACCGGAACGACACCTCGCACACGCGAATCTCGTCCCCGGGCTTGAGCGGCCGCCGCCCCTCCACCTCCGTAGTCTCGTCGTTGAGGTAGGTCTTATTGCGGCTCTTCAGATCCTCGATGTAGTAGGTGTGGCCGTCGCGAACCACTTGGCAGTGATTGCGGCTGACTGCACCTTCCTCAATCACGATGTCACAATCGGGGTGTCGCCCGAGTATGCATTTGTCCCCTTTGATTTCATATCGCTTGCCGGCTTGGCGACCGTTGATGGCCTGCAAGTAGAACATGGGGAGTTGACCTGGCGGGACCCACAGGCGGAAAGCCCAGACCATCATGCGAGGGCCGGAAGTCCGATTGTAGGGAGCCGGGCCGAGAACCGTCAACAAGCCGGCGATGCACATGCCGTGCCGCGAGCCGCGCCAGGTCAAATCCAGTGCGACCGGCCGAATCGGACCCGCATTGGACCGACTACTCCTCTCCCCTTCCCCTAGGGTTTGCTCCAGAGGCAGGGTCGTACTAGGTTTGCGATGGGCACCAGAATTGCCGCGCGGTGCGTGCGGCCACGATGACAGTGTTTGTCCGCCCAGCGCAAGCGGCAGGTCCCCAACCCTCAGCATGAGCAGCGAACCGATTACCAGCGAAACGCCGGCCACGGCGCCTCCCGCGCCGACCGAAACCGTGCGTGCGGCGGACGCCCGACTGGCCACCGTTTCGTCGCTGCTCGAGAATCTTGAGACGCCGGCCGAAGTTCCAGTCAGCGACTCGACCGAGCTGTTCGCGTTTGAGAATCAGCTGGTGCAGGTGCGTCTCGGGATGGCCAGCAGCCTGTTCGCCGCGCTGCGTGCCAAGCACGCACCGACCGCGGCGCACAGCGTCCGCGTCGCGCTTAGCTGCTCGGCCTGGGCGGCGGCAGTTGGCCAAAGCGAGAGCCAGCGCGATGAATTGGAAGTCGCCGCCTTGTTGCACGACGTCGGCAAGATCGGAATCCCCGACGAGATTCTCCACAAGACGACGAAGCTGACCGCCGACGAATTCGCACAGGTGGAACGGCATCGCCTGCTTGGCGGCGACATCCTGCGGGCCTGCTGCTCGTCGCAAACCGTGCTCGATGTCGTCGAATATGCAGGCGCATGGTTCAACGGCAGCCGCGAAGGCTACGACCGTTTGAGGGAGGACCTGCCGCTGGGCGCGCGGATGGTCTCAATCGTCGATGCCTTCGATGCGATGACGAGCGAACAGGTGTATCGTCGCGCGATGTCGCGAGAGCGGGCGATCGCCGAGCTGTTCGAGTTTGCGGGCAGTCAATTCGATCCGCGGCTGGTCCAGGAGTTCTGCGGCTTCATCGAGGCCGATCAGGTGAAGCTGCAAGCCGTGGTGGCCCGCCGCTGGCTCAAGGACCTGGCCCCGGCAGCGGGCGAGGGCTTTTGGCGGCTGTCGCGCGGACCGCTCTCGTTCAGCGCAGCCCATGTCGAAAGTCTGTTCCACCGCAAAATGGTCGACAGTATGCACGACGCGGTCGTGTTCGTCGACGGATCCCTGCGAATCGTGCTTTGGAACCGCGCGGCGGAACGGCTGACGGGCATTCTCGCTCCCAGCATCGAACACAAAGTGTGGTCGCCGACGCTCATCAGCCTCCGCGACGAGCAGCAAAAGCTCATCGTCGAGGCGGACTGCCCCGTCATCCAGTCGATCAAGAGCGGGGTGCAGACACTTCGCCGGTTGAGCCTGGCCGGACGCAACGGCCAGCGGGTCGAGGTCGATGCCCACCTGGTGCCGATCCACGGCAAGAACGGCATCTCGCACGGCGCCGCCCTGCTCATGCACGACGCTTCGTCGCAAATCACGCTCGAGCAGCGGGTCCAGTCGCTGCACGAGAAGGCGACCCGCGATCCCTTGACGCAAGTTGCCAACCGGGCCGAATTCGACCGCATTCAAGCCAACTGGGTCGAGTCGCACCTGGAGCGGAGGTTGCCGTGCAGCCTCGTGATCTGCGATATCGACCACTTCAAGAAAATCAACGACAGCTTTGGACATCCGGCGGGCGACGAGGTGCTGATCGCGTTTGCCACGCTGCTGCGGCGGCATTGCCGGTCGGGCGACCTGGTGGCCCGCTACGGCGGGGAAGAATTCGTGATGCTCTGCGCCGACTGCGACAACGGCACGGCAACTTGCCGGGCCGAGGAGCTGCGCTGTGAATTGGCCGAGCTGCCAATGCCGGCGCTCGATGGCAAGTGCATTACGGCCAGCTTCGGCGTGACCGAGCTGCAGGCGGGTGACACGCCCGAAACGATGCTCCGCCGCGCCGACCGGGCGCTCTATCAAGCCAAGGAGATTGGCCGCAATGCCGTGGTCCAGCTCGGTACGGGAATCGGCGGCGAGGAGCCGCAACAAAAACGGACGGGTTGGTGGGCCTGGTTGCTGGGCAGCTCGCCCGAGCAGGTGCTCGAACGCAACCTGGCTTCCAGCGTGCCCCTGAACCTCGTCGTCGAGAAACTGCGCGGGTTCGTGGCCGACCATTTCGCTCAAATCGAATCTATCGACGAGCGGCAGCTGGTGCTGCACATCGACGGCGAAAACTCCTCGCTCTTGCGGCGCAGCGGCGACCGGCCGATTCCGTTCCTCATAAAGATCAACCTCGAGGAGTTCCCCGCCGGTACCGACCGGCTCAGCGCCGGCCGCATGCTGCGGACGCTGCTGCGCGTGACGATTCGGCCCCAGCGCAGCCGCGATCGCCGCCGCCGCGGAGTCTTGGAAAACGCGCAGCGGCTGCTGGCGAGCCTGAAGTCTTATTTGATGGCGCAGGACTTGAAGTCGCTGGGCTAAGTAGAAGCCGTTCGCTGTAATTCGTGCGAAGTCTGCGACACCCGAACTCTGGCGAGTTCGGCTACAGTCTAGCGGTCGGTGATCGCCTGCCGCGCGATCCGCATCAGCATCAATAAGCCCAGCATCAAGAGCAAGCAGGCCGCGAGGATTGCAATGAGCAGCCAGTCCATCGCGAAGATGGGCGCGGCGGCGGGCCAAACAGCCGCCCAGCGCACTATCAAGTACAACGCCCCGACGCACAGATACGGTCCGAAGGCGATGTCCCGCCTGCCCGTGAAGATCCATTGTGCCAGCGCCACGAACAGCGCGCCAGCCGGTGACAGAAATAGGACGATCAGCGTCGATTGCCAGCCCAGATAAGCCCCGATCATCGCCATCAAGGTCACGTCGCCAAATCCCATCGCTTCTTCGCGCAGCGCTAGCGTGCCCACGATCCGGACCGACCAGATGAGTGCGGCGCCAAATGCCATTCCGATGGTGGCCGAGCAGAGCGCCTCCCATCGTGCGCCCCCAATGAGCCACGCGCCCCAAATCGTGATGCTCCCGATAACACCCAAAAGCAACAGTCGTTTCCAAGCCGACCTGCGGGCGATGCTTGCGAAATAGAACTGAATCGCTTTCCACGTTCCGCGGCGCATGGTGGCCGTCGCGGGAATCAGTGCCAGGCACCACACGGTGAAAGCCGCACTACATAGAGCCGGTCCGCGCCACGTCACTAGCCAGGCGGGAAATGGTACCGGCGCCCCGACTTGGAGGTTGCCCACTGCCGGTGGTACGCCGGGGATC
>JAKEHX010000205.1 GCA_022614795.1 Planctomycetaceae bacterium
ACCTGGCCCGTCTCCACCGGGCGGTTTTGCAACAGCCGCCTGGCGTCCCAGGTAATCACCTTGCCGGTGATCGGGGCGCGGACCGTCAGGCGCGTCTGCTGGGCGGTGAGCAGCTTTACTTTTTCTAGCTGAATCTGGACCTTGAGCTGGGCGTCCTGGATTTCCCGTAGCATCTTATTACGGTCGCTTTCCGTCGCCTTTTGGCTGCTGCTCGAATACTGGCTCTGCGCCGCGCTCAATCGCTCTCCTTCGGCTTTGAGCAGGCCCCTGGCCTCTTCCAGGCGCAGCTCCATATCTTGATTGCGCATCACCAGCAGCTCTTGTCCCTCGCTGACGACCGCGCCGTGATCGACCTTGACCTCGATGATATCGCCCGGCATGGGCGCAAAAACTTCCTGCTTGTCCTTCGGCTCCAGCGCCCCCTTGGCCGACATACGGTAGGTATACGGCACAAAGACCATGGCCAGGATCAAGGCGGTAATCGCGGCGACAATCGTCACCGTCTTGGGCAGCGTGCGGGCCTGGACGACCCACGCACTTTTGCCGATCGCCCGCCATAGCGGCATCAAAAACAGGCTGTTGTGGTCGATGGCGTTCGACAGGGCCCGGGCGCTGTGCTCGTAGACCAGGTCCAGCCGCGGGGCGAGAATGTCGCGGGGAATGTCGCTTTCGATCTGTTCGATGATCAGGGCACCGACGATCTGGCCGGTATGGGCCCGCTCTTCAACGGGCAGGCCGCCCGTAGCGGAAGCACCGGTGTCGAGCTGCTGCGGCTTGCGAAGCGGAATGACGGCCAGCGACTTCGTGTACGACTGATCGACGTATTCCTCGATCGCCTGTTCGATCTGCGGCGGCAGGTCCTCGGTCGAGCCGGCATACCAGAGGGGCTCGCCCGAGCGGACGACGCGCGTGGCCAGCTTTCCCAGCAGCGTGACGACGTTCGAGCGGCTGTCGAGCGTGTCCTGGCCGCTGACCGCTTCAACCCGGCAGCGGCCGCCCTTCAAGGTGGCGATGGTCACGCGGTCGCAGCCCATCAGCCGGCGGCCTTCATTGACGATCGTGTAGCACGTTTCGCGGACGTCGAGGCTTTCGTGGGCCGCGCGGGCGAATTGATCGGCCTGGGCCCACAACGAATGGCGGTCACCCAGGTCGCGAAGCTTGCGGTTCTTGAACCACTCCGCCGCCAGCTCGCACATCTGCTTGAGGAACTGGAGATAGCCGCGCTGGGTGTTCGGCTGCGTATCGGGCCGCTGGAAGATTTCGATCAGCCCTTCGATCTGGTCGTCGTGGCCCATCGGGTGGATCACGAGGAGCTGCCGCGTGGGGTTGCCACCCATTCGCTCGTCGCCGGCACTGGAAAGCGGCGGCACCAGTTGGGGCGTCTTGCTGGCAATGATGTAGTCGAGGAGCTTGTAATGTTTGCCCGCCTCTTCCGAGGTCGCGTCGAGCAGCTTCTCGCTCAGATTGATCTGATAGCCGATTTGCGGCTTGCGGCCTTCGCCGAGAATCCACATTGCCCCGCCCACCGCAGCGAGGGCTTGCACCACCCTTTGCAGGAATGCCGCATAAAACTCCTCCGCCGGCATATCGCTTTTGGAAAGCTGAGCAATCTCGCCGACCAGGCCGCGAATCTGCTGCTTGGTCTTTTCGATCGATTCCTGGCTGCTCACTTGTCCGGCGCTCATGGGAAGGTCTCTGGTGGCCGTGGAAGGCTTCGGTTGGGGAGCCGGCAGCTTAATGGTTGTTCAGCATGCTTAACACCGGAGTTTTCAACTCTAAACGGTGCGTAAGCGCCTTACAACGATTTGGTTTACGTCACGAAACGAAATGGTCGGATGGGCGTCGTCCGTGAGGTTTATTCGCCCTATTCCGTACCAGCGGGCCGTGGATTTGGCGACCACTTTAGGCTTCCTGTATTCAGGTCGCCCAGTCCAAGACGAGTCTCAGCCTTTTTTGGCAGCGAATCACCCAGGCCCGTGGTGTGTAAGCAAACCCCATACCTAGCGGGGCGCGCGCTGCGGAATTGTGCGCGCAACTCCTTGCTGCAAAGACGCTTACGGCGTTTCAATCTGCTTGCGCGCTACGTGGCAACACGCTCTGCGCCAGCAGCGCGCACCCTGGCAGGTTGTTGTTTCTTCAACACGCACTGTCCTCGTCGGCGCCGCCAGTACAACGCGACTTACCCTCATTCGGGTATGGCCGCGTCATCCAGGCGCTCCGGAGAATCGCTTTCAGGTAATGCGTTTGCTGGGAAGTGACTCCCCCAGGGTCAGCGGGTCATTGAGTTGAGGGCGCGGCACCACCGTCCTCGACCAATTCCGATTTGTGGGTGCATCACTGAAGGAGATCACGATGGCCGAGAACGACATGACGCGGCGCACAGCACTGGGAGCTGTCGGTGCAGCCGTGGGAACTCTGGCGGCAGGATCGGTCGCCGTGGCCGCCCAGGAAGGCAAGGCCGGCAAGATGAAGCTGTTTGACAAGGTCGATCCCTCTGTCATGAAGAAAGGGGCGCCTCCGATCGTTTTCTATCCCGTGCCTGAAGGGCAGATCGTTTTCAAGACTATGGAGGAGCTGAAGGCGTGGGAGGAAGAGGTCCGTGCGCGGCTGGGCGTGCAGCTCAAAGCCAGCCTCGGGTCGGCGTGCGAGACGTGCTCGTGCGGATGCACGGACGATTGCGGCGTGGTCTAGAGGCGCGCAGTAGCCGAAGGGCGTGCTTGTACGGTGAGCGTGGAGGAAAAATGCCAAGGCAGTTTTTGATTGTGACGCAGGCAGATGACCTTCACGGCCTCGCCGTACAAGCGGCAGTGCGTCAGCGCGGCTTTGACTGCCACATCGTCGAGTCCGATCAAGTGACCGGGCGGGAGTCGGTCCATTACGCGATTGGCAACGGAGAAACCGGGGCGGCAGTCCTGCGGACTTCGGAAGGGGAGCTGGTCGACGTTTCTTCGGTCGAGGCCATCTGGCTGCGGCGCTTCGGCATGGACCAGCAGCTCGATCAGGCTGACCTGGCCGAGTCGCACCGCGCCCTGATCAACAACGACTGCCTCGGCGCCCTCGTCGGATCATTGGAAAACACCTTTCGCGGCAAGTGGATTTCCTCGCCGAGGGCGACGCAATACGCGTCGAACAAGTTGAACCAACTGGCCGCCGCACACCGGTGCGGCCTCCGGATCCCCGATACGCTGATCACACAATCCCCTGCGGTGGTCCGCGAATTTTGGACGCGTCATGGGGGCCGCGTCATCTTCAAGCCGCTGGTCGGAGCGCCCGGGCCGATCGTCCTGACCCGGCTGGTTCGCGAAGAGCACCTCCAGTCGGAGGACTCGATCCGCTGCTCGCCCGCCATCTATCAGGAGTTCATACCAGGCACGAAACATATCCGCCTGAACTGTTTCGGCAATCAATCCTACGCCGGCCTGATCGAAACCGCAGATCTTGATTGGCGTCCGAACCTGGAAGTGCCGATCTCGCGTTGGCCAGTGCCCGACACCGTACACGGCGACATCAGGAAGGTGCTCGATCTGCTCGGACTGGAAATGGGAATCATCGACCTGAAAGAGACTCCCGATGGCGAGTTGGTGTGGCTGGAAGTGAATCCGCAAGGCCAATTCCTCTTCCTGGAAGCGTTGACCAAAGAGCCGCTCATCGAGCATTTCGCGGAATACTTTACAAGCGCTTAGGCATTTACAAGCGCCTGGGGAATTTGGCCTTGTCCGCCCTGTAAATTCCCGGACGCCGGCATCCGCTGCACGTTACGATTGTAGGCATGGAAAATCGGAAGCCAGCCGCCGCGGCGATCCTGGTTGCCTTGCTCGTCCCGGCAGCCCTGCTGACGGCTTACGTCGCGGGCTTATGGCATGCCCGCGCGGCCGAGGATCGTGCGGGTTTATCCGTCGCGACTATTGGCGGAGATTTTCCGCCCGGCAGCGAGGATCGAGAGTGCTGTTTCGTCGCTACGACGTGATCATCGCTCCGCAGTCGGGCCCGCTGTTGTCGGGGGAATAGAAAGCGACGCGAAGCAGTTACAGCGACGCCAGTCCATAGTGAACAATATGGCACAATATTTGCAGTAGGTTCTGGTTGCGCGCCGGGACTGCCAGTTTGGCGAACGGAGAGACGGAGAGAACTGCGAGATGGAGGGCCTTCGGATGGCGGGAACGACGCCTTAAGAGCGCCGGGTTCCAAACGGGGGAGCTAGCTCTAGTACGTCTAGTAACCGTTAGCCACTGTTGAGCTGCGATGATCGTCGTAAGTTGTTACGGGCAAGGGAGGCGACCAGGGCTTACGCATCGATTTTAGCGTTGTGAATCACGCGGAGCAGGTAGTCGGGGTCGAGGGCACGGCTTACGCATCGATTTCGGAGTCTGCTAGCTGCAC
>JAKEHX010000206.1 GCA_022614795.1 Planctomycetaceae bacterium
CGTCGAAATTGGAAATGCCGACATCATGAAACACAAACTCAGGAGGGAGCGACTGCCGGGCGATCCAGGCGATGCTGGCGGGGGTCGGGTCGAAGGCGTGCACCGTGCAGCCGAACTGGCGGATCATCGCCAGGTCCCAGGCGACGTTGTCGCCGACGCCGAAGGAATAGACGACGCTGCCTGCGTGCAGAGGCTCGGTCACGAGCGCCCAATCACCAACCCTGGTCGGCCGGTGCGCTGTTTCGTCCAGCACTTTCGCGCGAGCCAGCCGATGTCGGCGGATCGTTAGTTTCAACAGCTTGAGGACCATGGGCCTCGTAGCCTACGCGAAAGGCCACGATTTCCCCAAGGCCTTCTTTTGCAGGTCGCTAAGCTGGCGGATGCCCTGGCGGGCGAGCTTAAGAAGCGCCGCGAGCTCGTCGTCGCCGAAGGTCGCCTCCTCACCGGTCCCCTGAATCTCGACAAATCGCCCGCTGCCGGTCATGACGACGTTCATATCGACTTCGGCAGCCACGTCCTGCGAATACTCGAGGTCAAGCACCGGCTTGCCTCCCACGATGCCGACGCTCACCGCGGCCACGCTGCCGGTGAGCGGAAAGCGACTGCGATCGGGCAGGTCGGATTCGACGGAGCGGAGCGCATCGACCAGGGCGATGAAAGCCCCGGTGATGCCGGCGGTGCGCGTGCCGCCGTCGGCTTCGAGCACGTCGCAATCGACCGTGATCGACCGCTCGCCGAGGGCATCGAGATCGACGACGGCCCGCAGACTGCGGCCGATCAGCCGCTGGATTTCGTTGGTCCGGCCGTCAAGCTTGCCGCTCCGCTCGCGCGGTTTGCGAGGCGTGGTGCTATGCGGCAGCATGTTGTACTCGGCCGTGATCCAGCCGCGGCCTTTGCCCAGCATCCACGGAGGCACGCTGTTCTCGACGCTTGCCGTGCACAGGACCGTCGTCCCGCCGGCCTGGAAGAGCACGCTGCCCGGGGAGGCGCGCGTGTAGTTGCGCTTGATCTTGACGGGGCGGAGTTCGTTAGCGCGGCGCATCGGGAGCCTTGCGTCGGAATGGGAGATCGGAGGTCGGAAGTCAGAGGTCAGCACGAGAATCTGCCGACTTCTGACCTCCGACGTCTGACTTCTTCTGCGTCAATCAATCGCATTGAGAATCCACGCCAACAGCCCCTTTTGCACGTGCATCCGGTTGGCCGCCTGGATGATCACGGCGCTGTAGTGCCCGTCGATCACTTCGTCGGTGACCTCTTCACCGCGGCGGGCCGGCAGGCAGTGCAGGAAGACGGCTCCTTCCGGAGCGTGCTCCATCAGAGACGGATTGACCTGATAGGCAGCCAGCACTTCCTTGCGAACGGCTGCTTCCGCTTCCTGGCCCATGCTGGTCCAGACGTCGGTATAGACGCCGACCGCTCCGCGGACCGCTTCGCGCGGGTCTTCGGTTTGGAGCAGCTTGACGTCGGGCACTTCGCCGGCGAGGCGGTCCAGGAACGCGCGGTCAAACGAGTATTGCTTCGGCGACGCGATGGCGAGTTCCACTCCCAGCTTGCCACAGCAGACGGCCAGGCTCCGCGCGACGTTGTTGGCGTCGCCGATGTACGCCAGTCGCTTGCCGGCGAGCGGGCCGTGAATCTCGTCGAGCGTGAACAAGTCGGCCAAAGCCTGGCAGGGATGCGCGGCGTCGGTCAGGCCGTTAATTACCGGGACCGTGCAATACTTCGCCAGCTCCTCGATGCGGGCGTGGGCAGTCGTGCGGCAAACGACTGTATCGACATACTGGCTGAGGACGAGCGAAAAATCGGCGGCCGATTCGCGCTGGCCCCAGCCGACATCGGCCCCCAGGAACAGAGCATTTCCGCCCAGGTGTGTCATGGCCGCCTCGAAGCTCACGCGCGTCCGCAGCGACGGTTTTTCGAAGAGCAAGGCAAGCGAGTAGCCGCGGAGAATAGGCTCGCGAATGCCGTGCTGGAATTTCTCTTTCAGTTCCTTCGAGATCGCGAAGACGCGATGGATTTCGTCAGGCGAAAGCTCGAACAAGGTCAGGAGGTGACGCATGGCAATTCACTCAAAAAATGGAGATCGCGGGGCGGTCGCCGGTTTCAAGTTCCAGGTTTCAAGTTTCATGTTCCAAGCGGAGTTCTCCAACTTGAAACCTGAAACTTGGAACCTGAAACGAGGGGTTTACGCCCGCGGCAGCTTGCGGATCACGTCGGCCAGGATTTCGCAGCCTTCTTCGGCCTGCTCCTGGCTGAGGTTCATTGCCGGCAAGAGGCGGATGACCGTTGCGTTTGTGCAATTCACCAGCAGCTTGCGAGCGAGGCATTCCTTGACGACGCCCGCCCCCTCGACGGCCAGCTCGATGCCGATCATGACGCCGGCAACGCGGACTTCGCGGACGACATCGCACTGGTCCTTGAGCGCCATGAATCGGCGGCGGAACAAATCGCCCAGATCCTTGGCGTTATCGAGTAGGCCGTCCTGCTCGATGGCTTCGAGCGTGGCGATTCCCGCCCGGGCGGCAATCGGGTTGCCGCCAAAGGTCGCCGCGTGCATACCGGGGCGCAGGCTGGGGGCGATCTGGGGCTTGGTGAGCATGGCCCCGCCCGCAATGCCGCCGCACAGCGCCTTGGCCAGCGTCATCACATCCGGCTCGACGCCGAAATGCTGATACGCGAACCAGTGGCCGGTGCGGCCGCAACCGGTCTGCACTTCATCGAAGATGAGCAGGAGGCCGTTTTCGTCGCACAGTTTCCGCAGACCCTGAAGGAACCCGGCCGGCGGAATCCGCACGCCCCCTTCGCCCTGGATCGGCTCGACCATGATCGCGCACGTTTCGTCGTCGATCAGCTTTTTGGCCGCTTCCAGGTCGCCGAAGGGAGCATATTGAAAGCCCGCGACGAGCGGCCCCAGGCCTTCGTGATATTTGGGTTGGGCGGTGGCCGTCAGCGCGCCGAGCGTGCGGCCGTGGAAGCCGCCGGTGAAGGTGATGATTTTGTAGCGGCCTCCTTTGGCGTGCAGGCGAGCGAGTTTGATAGCCGCTTCGTTTGCCTCCGCGCCGCTGTTGCAGAAGAATGCCTGGCCGCCAAAGCTGCGCTCGGAAAGCATCTGGGCCCACTGCCCTTGGACGTCCATGTG
This sequence comes from Planctomycetaceae bacterium, assembly GCA_022614795.1. Taxonomy (GTDB): domain Bacteria; phylum Planctomycetota; class Planctomycetia; order Pirellulales; family Pirellulaceae; genus CAYLLN01. The sequence goes on from JAKEHX010000206.1 coordinate 3,140, forward strand.
CCAGGTGTTGGGCACGTGGATCAGCGTGGCGACTTGCTCCTGCACGGCCCTGACCACCTGCGGCGGGCAATGCCCGATCAGATTGCAGCCCCAACCGGGAAAGAAGTCGAGATAGCGGTTCCCCTCGCTGTCCCAAACCAGCGAGCCTTCGCCGCGGACCAGGTTGACCGGGTAGCGGTTGTAGTTGCCGATGACGTACCGCTTGAAGAGATCGACCGTGGCGGACGAGTTGAGATGTTCAGTGTCGAGCGATGTGGTCATGTGGTTCTCCTGCACGGAAGCGCGCTATCCTTTGACGATTTCGGTGCCGACGCCGCTGGTCGTATAGACTTCCAACAAGAGCGAGTGCCGCACGCGGCCGTCGATGATGTGGACCTTGCGCACGCCGCGATCGAGTGTTTCCAGGCAGGCCTCGACCTTGGGAATCATGCCCGAATCGATAACGCCCGTGTGAATCAGCTCGCGGGCCTCGCGGTCGGTCAGCGAGTGGATGATCGAGTTGGCGTCGTTCTTGTCCCGCCGCACGCCGTTGACGTCGCTCATATACATGAGCTTCTCGGCGCCGAGCGAAGTGGCCACCGCCGTCGCTGCCGTGTCGGCGTTGACATTGAGCTTGCCGCCCGTCAAAGAATCGACAGCCATCGACGGAATGACCGGCACCTGGCCGGCGTAGCAGAGGTTTTCGATGGTCGTGCGATCGACACGGGTCACGCGGCCGACGTGGCCCAGGTCGATCTGTTCGCCGCCGTCGCCAGCCAGCGTAATTCTCTCGCCGAAGAGGACGTTGGTCGTCCGAAAGTTTAGCGGCATCGCCCGGCCGCCCAGTTCTTCGATTTTGGCGGCCAGCGACTCGTTGGTTTCGTAGGCCAGAACCTGCTCGACGATTTTCAGCGTGGCATCGTCCGTGTAGCGGCGGCCCTTGATCTTGCGGGGTACGAGGCCCGCCGCGTCCATCGCCCGGTCGATCGCCGCTCCGCCGCCGTGCACGACCACCGGCCGCATCCCGACCGTTTCCATGAACACGATGTCGAGCAGCACGTGCCGCAGGGCGTGTTCGTGCTCCATCACGCTGCCGCCGAGTTTGATCACGGTGATCTTGTCGCGGAAGCGGCGGATCCAGCCGAGGGCTTCGATCAGGACGTCAGCTTTCTGAATGGCCTCTTCCAACCGGGCAAACTCCGAGTGAGCTACGAGACGGACAGTGTGAAACAACGGAGAGGTTGTGAATGAATCCCGTAGCGGAACTCGCCAGAGTTCCGAATCCGCGGAAAAACCTGAAGTCTGGCGACTTCAGCTACGAAAGATTCACAACC
>JAKEHX010000207.1 GCA_022614795.1 Planctomycetaceae bacterium
ACGTTGACCGCGACAGCGCAGAACGGATTGGGAAGCAGAGCAAACACTGCAAATCGGGCGGCGTGGCCGAGAATTCCCAGCACCATCGTGAATCGCCAACCGAGCGATTTGAGCACCAGCCCCAAAAACGCCATCGTCGCAATTTCCGCGATCTGGCCCACGCTCATCGCCGGCTGGATCCAGTTCTCAGGCACGCCCACTTTGCCCAGATAGGTAAAGGCAAAGAAAAAGAAGCCGTCGTGGACCGTGGCGTCGATGAACGTGACGAGAAAGAGCACGAGCAGGAAAGGATGCTTGAGCAGCTTCATTGCCTCCAGCCAGGCGAGCGCGTTTTCGCCGTCCTTGGCGGGCTTGGGAGGAGTGTGCGGTAGAGCGAGGCTGAAGGCCGCCAGCAAGAGCGATGCGATGCCCGACGTGAGAAACGCCCAACTCTTCCCTTGGTTCAGCGCCTGGCCGCTGAGGGGCGTGCCCAGCGCGGTCCCAAGCCAACCAATGAACCCCTCGGTAACTTCGGTCGCCTGGATTTTCGCATCGACAGCGACCCAATCGACGAGGATGAAAATGAACGGCCAGCTCGCCGCGATCCACCCGATCGTCCCCCACAAGCGGATCGGACCGAAGTCCTTTTGGGCGTCAGTCAGGTTGGCGAAGGCGATGGTGTTCGTAACCGAGATTGTCGGGACGTAAAACAGGCAATGCACCGCCATGCAGGCGAAGAACAGCCAGAAGTTCGGCGCGACCGGATTGTCCGGCCGGAACGCCAACCACGAGAGGTAACCGAAGCCCAACATCGCCAGGCCGCCGACGAACTGGCTGAACGCGAGAAAACGCTCGGCCGAGAAGTTCCGATCGACGAACTGGTTCCCCAGGAACATGGCCAGAATGGCCGAAACCGGGAACGAAAAGTTGAGCAGGTCCTGCTGCCAGCCGCTAAAGCCCAGCGCCCCGTCGCCATAGTAGCCAAAGCTCGGCGGCAGCCAGGCTCCCCAAATGAAGAATTCGAGGAACATCATGATGGACAGCCGGGTGCGGATCATTGCGGGCCCCAGGGAGAATCGACGGAAGAGCAATCAGGCCGGATTCTAGCGCAAGCGGGGCAGGTTGGGAAGCTTGCCAGAGTTCCGCGTAGCGGAAGTCGTCAGACTTCCGGAAATCCCGCCTGAACTCTAATGACATGGCTTGGCCATTCGCACCCGATTGGTAATCCGCCTGAACTCTGGCGAGTTCAGCTACGGACGTCACTTAGCGGTCGCTTTCGCGAAGAGCCAGGTGCCGCAGGGCGGTGCTCGCGTGATGCGCCGGCGATGGCTCGGCGTGGCCAATGTCGGTTCGCTCCACGAGTATGCGGCGGCGGGGAATCGCAGGGGCCGGCTCGGCTGTCGTCAGGACTGTTGCCATGACCAGGGACGGGGCGGGATCGTCGATCCGCGGGGCGATTGAAGGCGGAGGCGCGGGCCGGGCAACGGCGATCGGCGGATCCCGATTATCGCTAGCCGCGATATCGACGTGAGAAGTCTGGCGACTTCTGCTACTGGCGAGTTCAGAAGTCTGGCGACTTCTGCTACTGGCTTGGCCGCGCGTGATCCAGCCGAGCAGGGCCGGGAAAAACACGATCGACGAAAAGAGGCAGGTCGTCACGCCGATCGTCAGCACTTGCCCCAGCGACTGCAGCCCCTGGTGCCGGGCCAGGATCAAGACGCCAAAGCTGGCCGTCGTGGTGGTCGCCGTCAGCAGCACGGCGACGGCGGTCGAATCGCCCACGCGAAACGGCCCCTGCTGCTGTCGCCAGGCATGGACCAGGTGCACGCCGTGATCGACGCCGATCCCCAGAATCACCGGCAGCACGATCATGTTCGCCGGGTTGAGCGGAATGTTGCACCAGCCGAACACGCCGCACATCTGCACGAAGCCGACCGCCAGCGGGGCCATCGCCAGGAGCGAATGCGTGAGGCTCCGCAGATCGATCCACAGCAGCACGAGCACCGCCGCCAGCGCATACAGGCCGGTGTAGACGTAGCTTTGCTGCATGTGCCGCGAGGCGTAGTAGGTTTGCACGGGGTGGCCGGTGACGCGGGGATCGACCGACTCGACATCGCGGACGAACGCTTCGAGCTTGTCCATGTCCCAGACGTTGCCGCGGGCATAGACCTTGAGCAGGAGCTTGTGATGCGCGCCGACGAAGCGGTCGGCCAGCTCGCGCGGCAGATCGGCCAGCTGCGGCGGCGCGGGATCGGCCAGCTCGCGGAGCACGGCCAGCTGGGCGAACGACTGGCGGGCCAGGTGCGCCTGCGACGCACTGAGCCGGGCCGCAAGGGCGTCGTCGGGCGCGACAGAGAGGGCGCCGCCCAGCTGCTGGACGAGCGCCTTGGCCGGCGTGACGCCGGGCGTTTCACGCGCCAAGAGCGCCTGAGCGCGGATCACTTCCGTCCTGAGACGGTGCGGATCGATTTCGACCGGCTCTGGCGGCTGGGAGGGGAGCGTTGCCAGGTGCTGGCCGGTGGCGGTGATGAGCTGCTGCCGCTCGAGGGTGCTCGCGGGCAAGAGCGACGCGATTTCTTCGGTCTTGGCGACGCTCGGCAGCGTATCGAACTGGGCCTTCTTGGCCAGCAGCTCGTCGCGCGACTCGCACATCGTGACGGCATACCAGACGCTGTCGTCGAGCTTTGTGAAGAGCTGCCGCTCGATGTCGGCGCTTTCCAGGTGCTTGGGCTGGAGATTGAGCAAGTTGTGGTCGTAGCGCAGCCAGCCGCCGCCGGCGGCCAGGGCCGCGGTGACCAGCAGGCTCGCGCCCATGACGAGGCGCGGCCAGCGGCCGGTGAAGGCGAACCAGCGGCCGGCGGGGACGATTTGGGGGACGGCGGCGATCGGCCAGTGGCGATCGACGATGAGCACCAGCGGTGGCAAGACGACGACCGTCGCCGCGACGCATAGCAGGATGCTTCCGCCGGCGACCAGGCCCAGCTCGCGGACGCCGACAAAGTCGGTCATGGCGGCCATGAAAAACGCCGCGGCCGTGGTCACGCCGCCCGTGAACATACCGGGGCCGACTTCGAGCGATGTGCGGATCAGGGCGGCCTCTTCGTCGTAACCCTGGCCGCGGAGCTTCAGGTAGCAGGCCAGGTAGTGAATGCCGAAATCGATCCCCAAGCCGATCAGCACGGCGCTGAAGGCGGCGCTCAAAATGTTGAGATGCCCGACCGCCAGCGTCACGAAGCCGAACGAATAGGCGGTCGCCAACAGCAGCACGAGATTGGCCAGCAGCGAATGGCGCAGGCCGCCGTAGCCGGCGATGAACAGGCCAAACACGGCGATCATGCTGACCAGGCTCGTCCAGATCATGTCGGTCTGGCTGGCCTGCATTTCGTCGTACTCGATGATCGGCATGCCAGTCAGGCCGATCCAGGCCGCCGGATGCCGCGGGCGGACTTTGTCGATCGTTTGCCGCAGCCGGCCGATGGCCAGCGTGCCGCGGGCGAATTCCGCTTCGTCGACTTTGAGCTTGAGCAGCACGAAGCCGAGCCGGCCCCGGTCGGCGAGCAGGTAGCGGGGCTCGAATTCGGCGAACAAGCGCGCGGGGGAATCGCCGGCGAGCGGCGGGCGTAAGCCCGCTGAGGGATTACCGGCGAGCGGCGGGTGTAAGCCCGCTGAGAATTGATCCGGCGAGACAACGGGGACGGGGAACAGGGCGGATGCCGGCTCAACCTCAGGGGGCTCAC
>JAKEHX010000020.1 GCA_022614795.1 Planctomycetaceae bacterium
ATTTCCAGCGCGCATGGCGTATGAACCCGCCGTAAACGGCGGGCCTGGCAGCGAAAGCCCCGTGAACGGGGCTGCTCCATGCCGGCTTGCTACAAGCACCAACGGTAGATCATCAACTGCTCGCTGCCTTAGACCAGATTCCGCAAGTTCGGGACCGCATTCCCCGCCCTTTTTCGGCCTTGCCGCCGTGACCTAGAATTGAGGTGATGAATCGCGCGCCTTTTCAACGATCGCTGCTGCTCTTTGTGGTTGTGCTAGTGGCCGCACAAGCCGCACAGGCCGCCGAACCGGCCAAACCTAAGCCGGTCAAGGAGTTTCCCCTGGATCTGGCGATCATCGACCCGGCCGGGAAGGACAAGCAGCCGCCGTACATCGTGATGTTCCCCGGCGGCAAGGACGAGGACGACCGCGACGTGCGCCGGCCGCTGGGCCGTTTGGAAGCCCTGCGCGGCCAGTCGAAGCTCTTCCCCGAGAGCAACAAAGACCCCGGCCTGCCCGTCGTCATGCGCGGCCTGCGGCTCCATCGCTTGCCCAGCGCCGACGGCACGCTCGCCGGCTACGAGATGGAACTGCAAGGCGAGTTCAACGCCGTCAGAGTCCCCGCGAACAAGGACGAGGTGGCCCGGTTCCTGGCGGGCGAGCCAGCCCAATTCTCGCTGCGGGGCGAAAAGAACTACGGCGTTTATTCCTACGACTCGACGACGACGATCAAGCTGCAACTCGTGGGGGATGGCGTCGTGATCCGCAAGCTGGAAGGCGAATTCACATTCCGCGAGGGGCTGCGGCGGTACACGAGCGACCCGCTGAGTCTTGAGCCCCCCGCCGGCCGCGATTATCTCTATCGCGGCGAGCGGACCGAGTTGCCCAACCTGCCGACGCTGTGAGCGTGACGCCAGGGCGACTTAGTCGATAGGGCCGCTGGCCACGGCGCGGATGTTGATGCTGGTGTGCCACTCGCCCTGATCGAGCAGCATGGCGCCGCGGAAGGGCGTCGGCATGCGGATCGACCAGATGCGCCGCACCGGACTGATGGCGTCGAGTTCCGCCACTAGTGCATCGGCGTAGGCGGCGGGCGAATCGAAGCCGGCCATGGTCTTGGCCCTCCACGAGACATTGTCCTGCGTCGCCAGCCACGCGAGGGCGGCGTCGCGGACGGTGCGTCGCCAGTCGCTTAGCTCCACCAGGTCGATCGTGCGGTAATTCGAGGCGTCGTAGTGGCAGCGGGCCGCTGCGATCGGATCGGGAACTGCGCCGCGCATTGAGCAGCTCGCGATGCCCCGCAGCATGTCCGATTGCAAAAAACAATGGCAATCGAGGATGGCGCCGATTTCGACCGCGGCATGCTTCAGGAATCCCAGGTCAAACGGCTCGGCATCGACGCGGATCCAATCGCTGGCCTGAGGCTGGACCTGAAATACACAGAACGTGGCGACCTGGCCGGGCCAGGGGGGAAAGGACAAGGAAATGTGCGCCGTATGGCCGAATTGCCGGCGGGCCGGGGCGATGATCGCCTCGGGGACGCCAATGCTCGTCACATAATCGATTGTGTCTTGGACGGCCCGGTCGCCGCGTTGCCAGTCGATGACGGCTTGCGGAAACGCCGCGGCGATGCGCTGGTGAGAGTCGAGCCGGCCCCCTTCCCGCGGCGAAAGCCTGGCGTGGAGTGGCAGAGCACGAGGGGAAGAGTCAGACACGGCGGCCGGTCCTCCACTCCAATTGCGAATGCACACAACCGACGCGAATGTGAATTTTCGATGAATAACGATCGCGAAAAGTGTAGCCGGACGCTGCCCAAGGGGCAATTTGCTTGACGACGGAGGGCATGCTCTTTCACAATCTGTTTGTTCTTTTCCGGGCGGACCTCAGGACATTCGGCCGCCTCGTCGGGCGGCCAGCCGCCATTTTTCATTTCGAAGGATTCCATGTCTCCATTCCGTCGCACTCGTGCGTTTACCCTGGTCGAACTGTTGGTAGTCATCGCCATCATCGGCGTGCTCGTGGCTCTGCTCTTGCCGGCGGTGCAGGCGGCACGTGCAGCCGCCGCCCGGACGAAGTGCGTCAACAATCTCCGGCAGATTGGCCTGGCCGTGCACAACTTTGAGAGCACCTTCAAGGCAATGCCGCCGGGGATCGTCAACAACCCGGGCGCCCCCCTCCCTAATCCGGATCTTGAGCAATTCGTGCGCGTGGGAACTGCCGGCACATCGGGAGCCGACTATGCCCGCCACGGCTGCCTGTCGATCATTCTCCCCTACCTCGAGCAAGCGAACGTGCTGGCCAGCGCCGGCAGCAGCGGATACAACTTCCGATTGCATTGGGACGAGGGGACCAATCGCGTCGCCAGCGCCATCCGGATTTCGACGTATGAGTGCCCATGGGCGTTTGGTCCGCATATTGCAATGCCCAATACCAGCGCGCCGACGTTCCTTCCCGCCACGTCGGACTACTGGCCGGTGACGCGCGGGAACAACATTGATGTGGTCTGGCGGGGAATGAGTCTGAACTTCCCCGGCCCCGATGGGTGCAACGGCGTGCTGACGTCCAATCGGCAGACCCGCATGGCGATGATCACCGACGGCCTCTCCAACACGATGCTGGCGGCTGAATCAGGCTTGCGGAACGAAGGCTGGGCGAAGGGGAAAAAATACGCCGATTCGTTCTCTCCGGTGCGCGGTGCTTGGGCCTCCGAGAGCAACAACATCGTTTGCGCCGGGACGCGCGGCCCGATTACGCCCGGTGTAGTGCCCGTTGGAAAGGTGATGACCGCCGCCGACCTGACGGGCGCAGTCACCGTCAACGGCTGGAACCAGGGAGAGCTGTACTCCTTTCATGCCGGCGTGTGCAACATCCTCCTCGGCGACGGGTCGGTCCGGCCGCTCAGCGCCACGATCTCGATGCCGGCCCTTCAAAAGCTGGCCGCCCGCGCCGACGGCAACCCGCTCGATCCGGAATAAAAGGGGGACGGGAGCGAAAGTTAAACCTTGAACGTTGAACGCTGGTCGCGCTTCATACAAACTCCGCCGACGTCGGCTTGATGACCATGTCCGGCACGTGGGCTCGCGGCGGCAGCTTCGCCAGGGCCACGACCATCGCCCCGATGTCCTCCGGCAGCAGCATCTTGGCCCGTCGCTCGGCACTCACAGGCGCCGGCCGGTGTTCCAGGATCGGCGTATCGACTTCGCCCGGATAGATCGTCGTCACGCGAATGTTGTTGGGAATCTCCTCGTTGGCCACGCTGGTCCCCAGGGCCGCACAAGCGAACTTCGAGGCGTTATAAGCCACCCCGCCAATGGCCGCGGCCCGCATGCCGGAGATCGACGAGATATTGACGATCAGACCGTCCTTCCGCGAACGCATCTG
>JAKEHX010000208.1 GCA_022614795.1 Planctomycetaceae bacterium
CGACTGAGAGGTTGTGAATGAATTCCGTAGCGGAACTCGCCAGAGTTCCGAATCCGCGGAAAAACCTGAAGTCTGGCGACTTCAGCTACGAAAGAATCACATCCTCTGAGAGAATGAGAGACGGAGAGAGCTGCTGCGATGAAGACGCTGCTATTGCTACGGCATGCGAAGTCGAGCTGGAAGGATGCGGACTTGGACGATCACGATCGGCCGCTCAACAAGCGCGGGAAGCGCGAAGCGCCGCGGATGGGACAATTGCTGAAGGACGAGAACCTGCTGCCCGATTTTCTGGTTGCCTCAACAGCCAGACGGGCCCGCAAGACAGTCGAACACGTCATTCAGCACAGCGGTTATCGGGGCGAAACGCGGATTACGGGCGAGCTGTACGAGGCACGCCAGCACGAGCTGTTGGCGTTTGTCAGCGAGCTGCCTGATACGGCCAAACGCGTTCTGCTGGTCGGGCATAATCCGGGGCTGGAGGAGTTGCTCGAAGCCCTGACGGGACAATGCGTCGCGCTCACAACCGCAGCGCTGGCACAGGTGGAGTCACCCGCGCGCAGCTGGAAGCAGTTTCGGGAGGAAGGCCACGCTCAGCTCGTGAAGGTCTGGCAGCCGCGGGAATTGGAGTGAATGGGCGGACGGCGGATTGTCCTTGTCGTACTCGTCGTCGTCCTCGTCCTCGTCCTCGTCCTCCTCCTCGTCCTCGCCCGTGGGAATCGAGGACGAGGACGACGACGAGGACGATTACGAGGCCTTACTGGTGCCGTTCCCTTTCCCGCTCAACTACAATGGCCAGCCGCACGGCAGCGGTTTTTGCACTTCAAGATGAACGACCCTGATTCCCGGCCGCCCTGCCCGTCATGGCTCGCTATGAAAAATGGCTGACCGATGTGGGCCCCGATGCTCCTGTCGCTCATGCGGCCCGGAAGGCGCTGGCGATGCGCCTCGCGGCGGTCGAGCACTTTCTCAAGCAGGCCGGCGAGGTTTCGGGTAAGTCGGCGGATGACCGAGAAGCGGTGCATCAACTGCGAATCTGGACCCGCCGGGCCGCAGCGGCTTTGCGCCTGTTTGACGAGGTGCTGCCTCGCCGGACGGCCAAATGGCTCAAGCGAGAGCTGCGGGCGACGCGCCAAACGGCCGGCGAGGCCCGCGATTGCGACGTCTTGGCCGATCGGCTGGAAAGCGGCGACCTGCCGGGCCTGGCACCGGCAGCCGTGCATTTGCGTGCCCGCCGCAAACAGGCCGCGAAAGAACTCGCCCGGGCCTGTAAGTCTCTCCTCAAGAGCAACAAACTCCGCCGCAAGTGCGACACGCTGCTCGCGAAGATTGATCGGCGCGCTCGCTCCCGTAAATCGAAACGGGCCGCGGAAGCCTTTGGCCCATGGTGCCGCGCGCAGCTCAAGCCGTTGTCCGAAGAGTTTCAGAAGCTGGCGGCGGGCGACTTGTCGGGTGACAAGGCCCTGCATCAGCTGCGCCTGGCCGGCAAGCGGCTGCGATATGCGCTGGAGCTGGCGCCGGCGGCGCTGGCGCCTGGTGCACATGGCCGGCTCTACGATGACCTGAGCGACTTGCAGGACCGCCTGGGCCAGGTGTGCGACAAGATAGTGGCGGCCAGCCAGCTCAAGGAGTGGTGCGGCCAGGCCCGATCGCGCGACGTCCGCAAGGAGCTGCGCGCGGCGCACGACGCGCAGCGGAAACAATTGGCTGCCCAAAAGCAGCGATTTCATCGCTGGTGGACGCCCAAGCGCCGGGCCACGCTGCGGAAGAGTTGGGAGAAAGCGCTGCAGGGGTGACACTTACGCTGAATTCGCGTCAACCATCTTCCTCAGCTCCGCCAGCTCCCGCTCATAGCCGCCCGAGAGAATCGGAAAGCGGCACCAGGTCTTGGGATCGAGGTTCTCGTCGTCCAGGTGGAACGACGGGGCATAACGCTCGCGCTTCCACTGGTTGCGGCACCAGAGGCGGAAGAAGCGTTCGATCCAGACGACGAGCTGCGCCCGCGAATACTGCGGAAATTCGACCTCCATCACGAGTAGGATCTCGCAGGGTTGCATTTTGTCGCGGATGGCGGCCCGCTCGATCGCGTCGAGCAGCTCGTAAGGCATCAGGTCGTCTTCGTCGGTCTGTTTGGCCGACGGCGGCCGCAATTCGGCGGTCGGCGCCTGGTCGTTGACGGCTGCGAGGGCGGGGAGCGGGTCAAGCTCGCTCGGACCGTCGGTCTCCATCCATTTCAGCCAGCGGCGGATGAACGCCTTGTCGATGCCGGCGATCGGCGAAAGTCCGCCGCTGGTGTCGCCGTCCATCGTGGCGTAGCCGACGGCTGCTTCCGACCGGTTGCTCGTCGCCAGGAGCAGGGCGTTCCGTAGGTTCGCCAAGAGCCACACGCTGGGAGAGCGGCTGCGAGCCTGGATGTTCTGCAAGGCCAGGTCGTCGGATTGCCAGCTCAGCTCTCGGCCGATTCCTTTCGACACCAGGCCGATGTAATCCTGCACGACGCGATCGACATCGAACTCCAGGAACTCGGCGCCGATCGCCTTGGCGACCGTCGCCGCCGCATTGCGGGTCACGTCGCCGCTGTTGCGCGTCGCCTGATAGACGCACGCCAAAAGCCGACGGACCATTGCCTTGGCATCGGCCGCCTGTTCAAGGCCTTTGATATGTCCGAGCTTCGCCACGAGGCTGCTTTTGCCCAATTCGGCCAGGGCAAAATCGACCAACTTCGCGACAAGCACGGCCACGCCGGCCGAATCGGCTCCGCCGGAAAGCGACACGACGAACCCCTGCGAGCGGCTCTTGCGGAGGTAGTCAAACAGGGCCAACGCCACGGCCCGCGTGAACTCCTCCTCCTTGATGTGCGGCGAGGTTTCCCAGGCGGGGTGGCTCGCGGTCTCGCGCTGCGGCGAGAGCGGCGGAAACTCGAACGGCGTCACGAGATTGTCATCCTGCTCGCCGGTGATTAGCGGCCGGTAGCTTCCGGTGCGGGCCCGGCTCATGCGGATGGCATCGATGTCGATCACCGCATGCGTGACGTGAAAATCGGCGTAAGAAAACCGCGGCCCGGTGACGATCAGCCGGCCCGCCGCGGCGATCATGGCGTCGCCGTCGTAGATCGCCCGGCCCGATTCGTTTCCCAGCAGATTCGCATAGACGTAGCCGACGTTGAACGCCCGCGAGCCCTCAGTCACAAATCGCTTGCGAATCTCGTGCTTGCCGAAGGCGAAGTGGCTGGCACTGGGATTGAGGATCAGATCGACGCCGCGCCGCGCGAGGTTGGCCCCCGGCCGGTCGCCGACCCAAGCGTCCTCGCAAATCTCAAAGCCGAGCCGCACGCCGCCGCAATCGAACACGAAATCGCCGAGCGGATAAAGCCCATCGCCGATCGCCACATCGACCTGCACATCCTTCGGCCAGGGCTTGAACCAGCGCGGCTCGTAGTGGATTCCCTCGCCCGCCAGGTTTTGCTTGCCGACGAATCCGACCAGGCGGCCATCGACCGCTACACAGGCCGTGTTGAATAGCGATCCGCGGAACAAGAGCGGCAAACCGAGCGAGACGATCATGCCGCGGGTCTCGGGCAAGAGCTCGCTCAGCACGTCGAGCGCGACCTGCTGCGTGCCGGGGGCGTGGAAGGCGTCTTCGCAGCCGTAGCCGGTGATGCACAGCTCGGGGAGGCAGAGGATGCTTACGCCGGCCTGCCGCGCGGCCTCGATCGCGCCGCTGATCCGGCGGCGGTTGCCGTCCCAGTCAAGAGGCGTTTGGTTGAGGACCGCAGCGCCGACGCGGAGGAGTTTCATCGCAGTTGATTTTCCACCTGGTTGAGCAAACTCTCTTTCATTGCCGCCAGTCGCGGCTCATGGCCGACGAAATAGGGCTGCGGATTGTCGAGCCGGCGCGACGCCTCGGGCAGCTCGGCCAACTGCGACGCGGCGAACTCGCGGATCGCGGCCGGCTCCGGCAACTCGCCGGTGAGCCGTCCGCGGCGCATCACCGGCACAAGCAAGTCCGACCACTCGGCCTCGCTCGGAATCGTCCACGTCTGGCTGCCGTCCGGCGAAACCAGCTTGGCCGTGTCAAATCCCACTAATTCATCATACAACGCGTCGGCCAGCAGGCGACCGCTACTTCGCAGCCGCCGGACCTGCAAAACGCCCGGATCGGAGACCTTGATCGTCACTTCGGACCGCTTCAGCCGATGCTGCCACTGTCCCGATTCGTCGCGCAGAGCCGAGAGTTTATACACGCCGCCCAGGGCCGGCTGATCGTGCCCGGTCACCAGCCGC
>JAKEHX010000209.1 GCA_022614795.1 Planctomycetaceae bacterium
GATTCCTGACTCCTACCAATCTGAGCCCAGCACTTCGCCGCCGGCCCGCGTGACGGCGGCCGCCCAGGTGGCGCCGCTCAGACTCGGGGCCAGCGTGTGAACGCTGCCATCGACCAGGCCAACCTGGATGCCGGCGGGGTGAGCCGTCGCGGCCCGGGTCGGATCGCAGTTGCCCTCCCTGGGTTGGACCTGGAATATTGATTTGGGGCCAATGGCATCGGGGGCGCCCTGGTTCGCAAGCGCAGGAATGCAAAATCCCGGTCCGAACACTTTGACCGGCAGCGCCATGGGCGGCGGCTGCCAGGGAAACCCGCCGGCCCCGCTATACGCCCACGCACTGCCGCCGTCCCGGAACTTTGGCGGCAGGGTCGAATTGGTGCAGCGAGCATATTTCTCCGCCTGGAGAATGGTGTTCGACGTGCCGTCCGGGATGTCGGCGAAGCGGGTCTTGCCCTGAGCATTTGTTCTAAACGGCATGGTGGTGATGTCGTTGTCCGCCACCACCAGGGCATTGAACGCGTAACAGGACGCGCCGAACGAAACCGGGGCGACCGTCACGCTACCGCCCGGACCGACGCTCGGATCGGAAGGGCAAAGGAAAATCGGCACCGGCTGGCTATAGACCTTGTTGTTGCCCGGATAATACACCGCAGTCGGTCCGTCCGGCGGCGGAAAGGGGACACTGCCCAGGGCGCTGCGATAAAGGTTGTCTTGCTCGACATAGGGCAGCAAGTGGAAGAAGTAGGGGCCAAACGCACCGGCGGCTGGCGGATAATAGCCAATGGCGGGCGGCAGATGCTCATGCGCGTCATGATGTTGGTGAGCGGCCAGGCCGAGTTGCTTGAGATTGTTGGCGCAGGCCATGCGGCGGGCAGCTTCGCGAGCCGCTTGGACCGCCGGCAGCAAGAGTCCAACCAGGACGCCAATGATGGCGATGACGACCAACAGCTCGATGAGCGTAAACCCGCGCCGCTGGTCCGCTGGTAAGTAAGTAAGCATGACCGCACCTCGGTTGTAGGACGGATTTTCAATCCGTCGTGGTGGTAGGACGGATTTCCAATCCGTCCGGACGGTTTACAAAACCGTCCAACTGCGTCATATCCCAAACTTTCACGGTCTTGTCCCGGCTCCCTGAAACCAAGCGGCGGCCGTCGGGGCTGAACGCCAGGCAACAGACCAGGCCTTCATGACCGCGGAAACTGTGGATCAACTGTCCCGTGTGGCTGTCCCAGATCTTCACGGCGCTGTCTTCGCCCGCAGTGGCGATCAATCGGCCATCGTCAATGGGGCTGAACGCCACGGCATAGACCTCCCCGCTGTGTTCTCCCCGGAGGACTTGAGGTTCCCCGCGGGACTCGATATCCCAGATGTTGACCGTGTTCTTCTCACCCCCCGTCGCCAGCCGCCGGCCGTCCGGGCTGAAGGCCGCATTCAGGCTCGGCCCGGGAACCCGTGCAGAGAACTTGCGAGGTTCTTGCTTCTGATCCAGCCGCGCCGCTTCCAGCCGTGTCGCGTCCCAGAGCATTACCGACCCCTCGCTGCTCGATGCCAGGTACCGGCCGTCAAGGCTGAAGACCAGGCCGCGGACTGTCTGTGTACCAAGCGTTCCGATTGGGTTGCCGGTTTTGGCATCCCAGACTTGTACGGCCCCCTTGCCGTTTCCTGTGACGAGGTGGCGGCCATCGGGGCTGAACGCCACGGCGTTGTACAGCGTGTCCCAACCCTCGGCCGGAAGCTCGAAATCATCATCTTCCTGACCGGTCGACGAGTCCCAGACCTTGACGGTCCGCTGTTGACCGTCCGAGACGACCGACGCGATGCGCTGACCGTCGGGGTGCCAGGCCACACAGAAGATAACAATCGATTGAAGCCTGAATGGGATGCTCTTGCGACCGGTTTCAATGTCCCAGACTCTTCCGATCCCGTCGTTGCCGGCCGAAGCAACCCACCGCCCATCGGGGCTGACCGCGAGGGTGCGGATTTCATCGCTGTGTTTGTCGAAGTTCAGGATCTCCTGACATTCATCCCCCCGGAGCGGCGTCGCATCCCAGAGGCGGATGGTCCGATCGCTGCTGGCCGACGCAAGTCGCAGGCCGTCCGGGCTGAACGCCACGCAGCAGCACCTGCCGGTGTGTCCGCGGAGTCCGAGCAATTCGCGCAATTCGCGGCCGGTCGTTGTATCCCAGACGCGCACCGTCTTGTCCTCGCCGCCCGAGGCCAAGAGCTTGCCGTCCGGACTGATGGCGACACATTCGACGTTTCCGGAATGCGAACCCAGGGAGAGCAGCTCGCCCGTCGTTGAGTTCGACAGTCTCACGCTCCGGTCGTAGCTGGCCGAGGCCAACAACCTGCCGTCCCGGCTGAACGCCAGCGCACTGAAGGGACCGACATGTTCGGGGATGGTACCCAGCGGCCGCCCTGTTTTCGTGTCCCACAGGCGCAGAAGGCCGCGTTCCCCCTCAGCAGTCGCCAGGCGCCCGTCGTTGCTGAACGCCACGGGAATCGAATGGAACTTGTGTGGGGGCAGGGTCACAGGCCGGATTTGACGGTCGTTCCAATCCCAGATCGTTACGGCTCCTCTGCTTGCCACGGCCAGTTTCTGGCCGTCGGGGCTGAACGCCACAGTGTGGGCAGACCCAGTACGGCGAACGACATCGCACGGCTCGTCGAACAGCACCTGAGCGGTTGTCAGGTCCCAGACCTTCACCAGCCGGTCGACGCCGACGGAGGCCAGGTGCTCTGTCGTGGGGTGGAAAGCGACGGCGACGACTGCATCGGAGTGCGCGTCTTTCAGCTTCTGGACCACGTCGCCCGTCCGGCTGTTCCGGATCTTGATCGTCCCGTCCCCGCACGCGCAGGCGATCCGATCACCGTCAGGGCTGAACGCCAAACCGTTGATTTCCATGTCATCCGAGATGACCAGTTCTTGCACCCGGCAGAGGCGCATCAGGTAACGCCATTCCCACCCGCGGAGGTCTTTTGGACACGCCTTGAGGAGGTCGAGGGCCCCGCGCAAGTTGTCAACCGACAGCTCGCGATACGCTCCGGTGATTCGCTGGAAGTACGTTTCGCGCTGCTCCTCCGTAAGGTGCTGTGCCAGCTCGTTCTTGGCTTCTTTTGCGGACGACAACGCTTGGCCGATCAGCGCCCGACTCACGGCCAATCCCGCCACTCCCGCCACGCCCACCACCGCGGCGGCCCCCGCAATCAGGACCTCCCGCCGGTTCCGCCGGGCGAACTTCCCGAACCGATACCAGGTCGAAGGCGGGCAGGCCTGCACCGGCTCGTCGCGCAGGTAGCGTTCCACATCGCGCCCCAGGCTGCCGGCAGTCTCATACCGCCGGTTGCGGTCCTTGTCCAGACACTTCATTACGATCCAGTCCAGCTCGCCGCGCACGAGCAAACGCAGGTGGCCGGGCTCGACGTGTCGATGCGCGGCAATCGCAGGGAGCGTAGCGCTGCCGCCAATCCGCACGCTGGGCTTTTGCGCCTCATCCTCGCGAATGAGGCGGCGAATCTCGTCGAAGTTCGCCTGCTTGAGCTGTTCCTTGCTGATGGGCGTGGACCCCGTCAGCAGTTCATAGAGCAGCACGCCCAGCGAATAGATGTCGCTCCGCGTGTCGATGTCCACGCTGCTCATTGCCGCCTGCTCGGGGCTCATGTAGAGCGGCGTGCCGATCATCTGGGCGAACTCGGTGAACAGCGTCTTCTCGGTGAGCTGTTGTCCCATCGCCTTGGCGATGCCGAAGTCGATCACTTTCACAAGCGGTTGTCCGTCCTGCTGCGTGATCAGGACATTGGTCGGCTTGATGTCGCGGTGAATGATTCCCTTGGTGTGGGCGTGCTGAATCGCCCGGCAGACGGTGGCAAACAGCTCCAATCGCTCGCGAATCGGCAGGCTGTTCTCGTCGCAATACTGCGTGATCGGAATGCCTCGGACCAGCTCCATGACGAAGAAAGGCCGGCCGTAGCCAGGGGTCAGGAGTCGGGAGTCAGGAGTCAGGTTGGATGTTTCCGCTCCCCTGACTCCTGATCCCTGACCCCTGACTCCTTCTTCCACCGTTCCCGCGTCCAGCACCTTGGCAATGTTCGGATGGTCCATCAGCGCCAGCGCCTGCCGCTCGGCCTCGAATCGGGCGATCACCTGCCTGGTATCCATGCCGGGCTTGATCACCTTGAGCGCCACTTTCCGCCGGACCGGCGCGAGCTGCTCGGCCATGTAGACCACCCCAAAACCCCCTTCGCCGATCTGCTCCAGCAGCTTGTACGGGCCAATTTGCGTGCCGAGGCGCTGGCCAGGCTGGTCCGTGGTCGCTTCGGGCGATGGCGGCTGCTCGTGAAACGAGCCGAGTTGTTCGTGAGAACTTAGGAGCCGCCCGACGCGCGACTGGAGGTCGGCATCGCCCACGCAGGCCTGGGCGATGAATGCTTCGCGCGCGGCGGCATCTGTCCGCTCGATGGCTTCGAGAAAAATGGCGCGGGCCTGGTTTTCAGGTGTACTCATCCGAATGACTCCACCCAATGGGCGGCTGTGAAAGACAATGCGACAATTGTCGCCCGTTTTATCACCGGGCGAAAGAAAAACAGCCGAGTCGCAGAAGTAGCCAAACTCGTGAGAGTTTGGGCATGCCGGAAGTCTGGCGACTTCCGCTACTCAGCCGAACCGAGCAGCTCGCCGTGCAGCCAGGCCCGCGCGTAATTCCAGTGGCGATAAGCGGTTGGGGCAGAAATGCCCAGAGCCGCGGCAGCCTGTTCGATGTTCATCCCCGCGAAGTACCGCAGCTTCACCAGCTCATAGACAGCGGCGTCTTCGCGGCGGAGCTTTTCGAGCGCCTCGTCGATCGCCAAGAGCTGATCGGGCGTCGCCTGAATCGCCACATCGATGGCGTCGATGTCGATCCGCCGGCGGCCTCCGCCCCGCTTCTGCCGCCCCTTGCTCCGCGCCTGATCGACCAGAATCCGCCGCATGGCCTCGGCTGCGGCAGCGAAGAAGTGGCCGCGGGAGGAGAAGGAGCCAGGAGCCAGGGGCCGGGAGCCAGGGGCCAGATTAGCCTCCCCTGGTTCCTGGCTGCTGGTCCCTGGCCCCTGACTGCCTACCAGCCGCAGATACGCCTCGTGCACCAGAGCCGTCGCCTGAAGCGTTTGCCCCGGCTTCTCGTGCGCCAGCTTGGCCGCCGCCAGCTTTCGCAGCTCGTCATAGACCAGCGGCAGCAGCTGCTCGGCGGCGGCCGGATCGCCAGAGTCAATTTGCGACAGGATGCGCGTGACGTCGGTCATCAAGCGACAGCATAGACGCAAACATGGCCGACCTCCAGCGCGCGTAAAGTTGACGAAAACGTCCGGCGGCGGACGGTGATGGGATGGGCGGATCCAGGATGATCATCGGCCCGCCCATCCGTGACGGACTTACTGACTCCATGCTGCTCGTGCCCTTTGGGTCCTATTCAATCCCCAGCGCGACGATCGCGCCGGGGCCAGGAGGCGTGAAGGGACTGAACAGAGACGGACCGAGCATGTCGCCGGCGCCGAGGTAGATTCGCCCCCGCGAAATCGCCGGTCCGCTCACCTGGCCCGCAGTGAAGACGCGCGCTAGTTCTTCACCCGTGATGGCGTGGATCGCGTAGAACTGGCCGTCAATCGACTGCGCATAGACCACGTCATTGGCCACGGCCACGCCGGCAATGATCGGGGCGTCGGTTTCGAAGTGCCACAGCTCGTCAGAGCCATCCGGTAGGACTGCCACGACTGCCCCGCCGTCCGGCGGATTGCCGGAGAATGGATCGTGCCAGAGGTTCCCCGGCGCGAAATTCAGTCCATAGGCGCAGCCGCTGTCGATGTGGAAGCCCCCCAAGTGATCGCCGGGCAGGAATTGCTCCGGAGGTGCGATCTCATCCCCCGTCGCCGCATCGACGACGTGGAAGAAGCCGCTCTTCTGCCCGGCGGCCACCACGGTGCGGCCCTCCAGGCGGTAGAGCTGCGGCGAATCGCCGAAATCAAAATCGGGCGAGTCCGTCGGATCCTCCGGCAGGAAGGAATAGTTCCAGTGGTCGCCGCCGGTCTTCTGGCGGACCCACTTGATCGCGCCGGTCGCGGCATCCAGGGCAATCAGCGCGTCGCTGGTCGCGGTCGTCGGCAGGCTGTAGTTGTTGCTGGTGCCGACGAAGAGGGTGTTGCTCGCCCGGTCGTAGGCCGGAGCGCCCCAGACGGTCGCGCCCGAGGCCCCGGCGGCGCTCTCCGCGTCCGTGATGGTGAACGTCTGCCAGACGATGTCGCCCGTCGCCGGATCGAGCAGCACGACCGACCCGCGGAAGGTGAAATCCGTGTACGTCGGGTCGATCGAGGGGACGAACAGCTCGAACGACGAGGTGCCGTAGGCGACGTACCGGCCGACCATCGTGCCGTGGCCGAAAATCGCCGCAAACGGGTGCGGGTTGGGGGTCGTCTTCCACCGGGGCTCGCCCGTCTCGATGTCGAGGCCGTGTATCGCGCCGGTCATGTCGCCGATGACGAGCGTTCTGTTCGTGACCAACGGGCTGGTGTTGAGCCTGGCCACGCCGAGCGACGGGATCGTCAGGACCGTCTTCCACTTCAGCGTGCCGTCCCGCCTCAGGGCGTAGATCGCCCCCGTCGAGTCGGCGGCATACACCACGTCGTTGACCACGGCCGGCGTGCCGCTGATCGGACCGTCGGTGGGGAAGGTCCACACGATCCCCAGATTGGCGACCGAGTAGGGACTCAGGATCCGCTCGGCGAAATTGTGCCGCGTAAGCTCCGGGTCATGGCCGAACATCGGCCAGTCCTGCGGGTCGCCGGCGACGACGTCGGCGCCCGGCAATTGCGCCCACGCGGCCAGTCCGGCCAGCGCGGCCGCGAATAGGGCGGCGAACGCCGCACTGGTGAGTCTCAGAAACATGGTTTGTCTCCCGTGGCCTGCGGTACAATAAAAACGGCAGCCGCAGGCGCGCAGACCGAGCGCCGGCGATTGGCCGTGGCCGGTGAGGGCTCGTTTCGCGACTGGGCCTCACCGGCCGGTTTTGTTTGGTGAGTGGTGAGTTTTGGTGAGTGGTGAGCGGTGAGTCCCAAATCCCAAATCCCAAATCCCAAATCCCAAATCTGAAATCTGAAATCTGAAATCTGAAATCTGAAATCTGAAATCTCCAATCGCCTCGCCCGCCTCATCCAGGAATCGTCGCGGCCAGGGCCGCGCTCCAGGGGCCGGCCTCGCCGCGGGTGCTGACCCAGCGGAGCCAGTAGGTGACGAGCTTTCCCGCGTCGGCCCCGTCGAACGTCACCAGGTGCGGCGTCCGCGTGTCGAGCGTGACGAACGACAGCTCCGCGGGATCGACCGGCGCGGGCCCGCCGATCTTCATCCAGATTTCGCAGCCGCGGACCCCCGGCGGCCGGGCCTTGCTGGTCGGCGTCGCCGAGTCGGCAAAATGCACCGTGTGGGCCAGCCGCTGCGACGTATCGACCCGCCCGGCCGGCGCGGTCGGCGGCGGCCCGCTGGGCGTCGGCGTGGTGTCGGGCACGGTGATGCCGGCCGCCGCCTTGGCCGTGCCGGTCACGCTCGCGGTCGCCTGGATCTTCCGCACGACGGCCCGCACCACCTGCTCGTAGGCGGAGCGGTCGCCGTCCTTCGTCTGGCGGGCCGACTGGGCGGCCGCCTGGGCCGTGACGTGGGCCGGGAACGAAGCGTTCCAGGCGGTCTGGGCCGCGGCGACCGGCGTCAAATCCCCGGCCACCAGCCCATACCCGGCCAGGTTGCCGCCGACCACGGCCACAAAATTCGCCTGCCAGGCGTCGAACTCAGCATCGCCCCGCGGAATATAGCCCGCCATGCTCGAAATCTCCTTTGGAAAAAACTCGCAACCCCAGTTCTGACAACACTTTGCGCAATCTTCCGGACGCTTGTCCGGCCCATCCGGACGCTTGTCCGGAAACTCCGGACGCATGTCCGTCCCATCCGGACGCATGCCCGGCCAACCCGGACGCCTGCCCGGCCGACCCGGACTCCTGCCCGGCCGACCCGGACGCCTGCCCGGCCGACCCGGACGCCTGCCCGGCCGACCCGGACGCTGGCCCCTGGTTCCTGGCCCCTGGCGCGGCTTGCCCCGTCTCCCGGAGCCACTCCTCATATTCGGGCAACTGCTTCCACCGCTCGTAGGCCGCGCCGGGGCCGACGAGGTCGATATCAGCGCCGAGGTCCTTGCCATCCGGCCCGGCACGATAGCCGGCGCTGCCGGGCAGCAGCCGAAAGTCCTCGGCCGAAAGCTGGTCAGGCGTTTCACGGGCCTTCGAAGCGATGTCGCCCCCCTGGAACTCGACCTTGCCCAGCCAGGAGCCCGTCTCGGGAGATTGCCAGAAATTCGCCCACTCCGTCACGGTCGTGGGGCGGGACTCGGGCCAATCGGCGACGTCGCCGCCGAAGGTCAGCAAGTGGGCGCCGACCGCGTACACGTTGCGCTGCCCGCGCCATCTCGCCAGGCGCATCAAGTCGCCAGCCGCCGTTGGCGGCGGCGGGGGGACATCGCTCGCGTCGGTTTCACGAGTGAACGCCAAGAGGGAATTCGCGCTGGTGAAGATGTTGTCCGCGCTCTCTATGGCAAGCGGCGGCAACGTCTCGTCCGGCGGCACGAGGCCCGTGCGCACGTTCACTGCCACGGTGGAGCCGCCCAGGCAGGCCAGCGTGCACCGCGAGAGGGAAACCGTTTGCGGCGGCGAATCGGCGAACCAGTGCCAGCGGACCGCGGTTTTGCCGCTGGCGTGGAGGCAGTTGTCGAGCACGAGTGTCTCCGGCCGCGTGAGGGCCCGGCTGACGCCGCCGCCTACCGCGTGTGTGCGCCCCCCAAACACGCAGTTCCGGCAGGTGACAGGCGATCGACTCCAGATGCCGTAGCCGCCATTGCCCGAGACCTGGAATCGGCAGTTGGCAACGTAGAGAGCGCCTTTTTCGCCGCAGTGGACGAGAAACACGCCCCCCGCCAGCTCCTGCGGGCGCTCGCCTTGCAGCTCCAGGCCTTCCAGGACGAGCGCTCCCCGGACCAGGTAGCGAAACAGCGGCTGGAGCGTGTAGCCGGGCTGCTCTTTGGGGTTAAGCCGCAGCACCGGCCGGAAGCCCGCACCTGCTCGAATGGTGAGCTGCTCTTGTCGCACGGTGATCGGATCGAGCGCATACGGCCCATTAGCGCGAATCTCGATCGTGTCGCCGGAGGCGGCGGCGAGCACCGACTCGGCCAGCGTCGCGAAACTGCGCTCGGGGGCTCCGCCGCTCGCCAGAACGACAAACGCCTGGAGAACATCCGGCGGCACTGGGGTGGCAATAGCGGCCTGAGCCGCCGTCTTATCGCCAGAATCAACCTGCTTGCCGCTGGCGGGCCGTTCCCTGCGCAAGAGCGAAGTCACGACGTGCGTCACGCCGGAAACCTCGGTCAGCGCGAGGATGGTTGCTAATAACAAGCCCGATGCGCCAGCGAGGGCAACCGCCCTTTTGGCGAGTCGACGGCTTTCTCTCGCTTGCGCTTCGGGCTGGTTTCCGGCACCCGGCGGCGACGCTGCGAACTGACTTCCTGCCGGATGCTGGAGGCTGGCCAGTTCCCTTTCCAGCAGGTCCGCCACTTCCTTTGCCGACTGATAGCGCTGCGCGGTTTCCTTGGCGTGCAGCTTCTCGACGATCGCGACCAGGCTCTGCGGCACGTCGCGGTTGATCTCGCGGATGGGCGGCGGCAGCTCTTCGCAGACGCGCTTCAGGATCGAGACCGTCGTGCTGCCCCGGAACGGCGCCCGGCCGGTGCACATCGCATACAACACGCTCCCCAGGCTGAAGAGGTCCGAGCGGTGATCGATCGTGCCTCCCTGTGCTTGCTCGGGGGCCATGTACGACGGCGTGCCGGCGATGACTCCCGTTTGCGTGACCACTGCCTCATCGGCGACGCGGGCCAGGCCGAAGTCGGTGATCTTCACCCGCTCGACGCCGTTTTCCAGCAGGATGTTGGCCGGCTTGATATTGCGATGGACGACCCCTTGGGCGTGGGCGGCGGCCAGGCCGGAGGCGATTTGCACTCCGATACGCAGGATTTCCTTCGTGGAGAGAGCGCCCTTCTCGTCGAGCTTTTGTTGCAGCGAGACGCCATCGACAAACTGCATCACCAAATACGGCGGCCGATGGTCGTCCTCGACGGCGTGAATCGTGACGACGTGCTCGTGGCTGACGGCGGCCGCCGCCCGGGCCTCGCGACTGAACCGCTGCCGGGCCGTGCCGCTCGTGGCCAGTTCCGGCGACATGAGCTTGATTGCCACCACACGGTGCAGCTTCTCGTCGAACGCCTTGAGGACCGTTCCCATGCCCCCCTGGCCCACTACTTGGTTCACCTCATAGTGTCCCAGCCGGCCGAGCGACCCCAGCTTGTCCGATGGGGCCAGGCCCGCGAGCACGTCGCGGTGGTCGCCGCTGCCAGCCGATGAAGCGTGCGTCTGGAGGTTCTGCGAAGACATCTGCTCCAGGAGCCGTTCGGGCACGGGCATTTCCAGAAAGCTGCCGCCGTCCACGTGCGAATTGAGCAGGGCCTCGACCCGCTGCCGCAAGGCCGCGTCGCCGCCGCAAGCGGCGTCCAGAAAGGCGGAGCGCTCGTCCAGGCTCGATTTCTCGAGCGCGGCCATGAAGATCGAGCGTTCGTTCATGATTAGGCCCTCTATTTCCAGTGGCGGAAAAGGGGGCGAAATCACGCCACGGATTCTAGGAACTATCGCGCGTCGGCCCTTGGCCTGCAATCTCCTGGTGCAGCCAGGCCCGGGCGTACGCCCAGAGCCGATCGGCCGTCCGGGGGGAGACGCCGAGCATCTCGGCCGCCTCGGCCAGCGGCAGCCCGGCAAAGAAGCGGAGACGAACCAATTCCGCAGCCTGCGGGTCGGCAGCGCCTAGTTTCGTCAGGGCCTCGTCGAGGGCCAGCACATCCTCAGGAATCTCGGGCAGCGCAATCTCCAGCTCATCGAGCTCGCACCGCTGCCAGTCGCCGCCGTGTTTGCGGCTTTGCTTGCGGCGGGCGTTGTCCACCAGAATCCGCCGCATGGCTTCGGCTGCGGCGGCGAAGAAGTGGCCGCGGGAGTCGAAGGAGCCAGGAGCCAAGGGCCGGGAGCCAGGGGCTAGATTAGTCTCGCCTGGTTCCTGGCTGCTGGTCCCTGGCCCCTGGCTGCCTACCAGCCGCAAATACGCCTCATGGACCAGGGCCGTTGCCTGAAGCGTCTGCCCTGGCTTCTCATGGGCCAGCTTCGCCGCCGCCAGCTTCCGCAGCTCGTCATAGACCAGCGGCAGCAGCTGCTCGGCGGCGGAGGGGTCGCCGGAATCGATCTGCGACAGGATGCGCGTCACATCGCTCATGGCGAACCAGCGTAGCCGGTCCAAGCGCCCCCGTCACGGTTGTCTGAAGGATTTCGTAGCGATCAGGGCAGCTATTGCCGGGCCGGCGGAATCTCGCAGCCGGTGCCGGAGGGGCAGGCCTCGCTCGTTCCCCGTTCGATCTGAACCGTGGCATGCTCGATGCCAAAGCGGTCATGCAGCTCGTGGCTGAGGTCGGCCAGCAGGGCGTCGTGGTCGGTGCGATTGGGGACGACCAGATGGGCGGTCAGCGCCGTCTCGGTTGTGCCGAGGGCCCAGATATGCAGGTCGTGGACCGCGGCCACCCCTGGCAAGCCGCTCAAGTAGTCATCGACGGCTTGAGGATCAATGCCAGCGGGCACGGCATCGAGTGCCAGATTGAGCGACTCACGAAACAGTCCCCAGGTGCCTGCCAGAATGACGACTGCTATGACCAAACTGGTGGCCGGATCGAGCCAAGACCAGCCGGTGCGCTGCATGAGAATGCCGGCAACGACGACCCCGAGCGAAACGGCTGCGTCAGCGGCCATGTGCAAAAACGCGCCGCGAATGTTGATATCCCGCTCGCCGCCGCGAAGAAACAAGAGCGCCGTGCCGGAGTTGATAATGATTCCAACGGCCGCGACCCAAATGACGGCCGGTCCCGGAGCCGGCTCGGGCGCGATGAGGCGGCGAATCGCTTCCCAGCTGATGCCGCCGACGGCCACCAGGAGCAACATGGCATTCAAGAGGGCGGCGAGAATCGACGACCGACGCCAGCCATAAGTCCGCCGCCGGGTCGGGCTCTGCCGCGCGAGCCAATTGGCTCCCCAAGCTAAAAGCAGCCCGAGCACGTCGCTCAGATTGTGTCCCGCGTCGGCCAAAAGCGCGAGCGATCCCGTCGCCACGCCAAAACCGGCCTCGGCAACGACAAAGACCGTGTTCAGACCGACGCCGAGCGCAAACGCGCGGTTGTAATCGACCGGGCTGTGATTGTGTGCGTGCCCCATGCCGCCATCTTAACAGCGCGCGTGAATCTTCCCTGTCTCCAGTTACCTGTCTCCAGTCTCCAGTCGCAGCGCCGGGCTATACGCGGTTCTCAAAGGCGAATGAACTTCTGAAGCGTATGATAGTCGCCGCTCGCGGGCCGGCGGTTGCCGCTGGCGGAGCGGACCACTTCAGCCACGTAGAAATTGCCCCGCGAATCGAGCCAGATGTCGTGGGGAGCGAAAAAGTCGCCGGCTTTGCACGGCCATTGGCCGCCGCCCAGCCGAGCGAGAACGCGGCCGTGCGAATTGAAAATGCTTACGCGCCCGCCGGTCGCGCCCGCGGGCGGCGGCCCGGTGCCCGGCCACCTGCCGGCCTGGTAGCCCAACTCGGCCACATAGACCCGGCCCTCGGCATCGATCACCAGGTCGCAGGGCCGGGCCACGTCGGTCCACTCGCCCTGACATTCGCCGTCGGGCGAAAACAACTGAATCCGGCTGTTCTCGCGGTCGGCGACGTACACCGTCCCCTGCCGATCGACGGCCAGGCCATGCGGCACGCTAAACTGCCCCTTGCTCGCGCCCGGCTCGCCCCACGAGTGCAGCAGCTTGCCATCAGCCGAAAACTTGTCCGGCGCGCCGCAAGCGCTTGACCCAGCCGTAGGCGGGCGCGTCGTCGGCCGGGTGGCCGAGCACAACGGGAGCAGACTGCTTGCGCGGGTCGTAGGC
>JAKEHX010000210.1 GCA_022614795.1 Planctomycetaceae bacterium
GACTTCTTGCGACCTCGACGGCGAGGAGCCGCGGGATCGCTAGATCCCTTGGAAGCCAGTCTGGCAGCGCGTTTGACCGGTGCTGACCGATGGGGGACAATCATCTCCACCGTTGACCCGTTACGAGCCGGAGCTTCACCAACCATGAGTGCCATCACGTTGTTTGCCTTTCTGCCTCACCGTCAGGATCGAGGCCGGTTTGGTCGGCATTTGCTACATATATTTGCTACACAGGCGTGCGTTGTCGCAGCACTGATTAGTGCTGTGTACCCGCATTTTACAGCACATTCTGCCGAATTGGCAACCCGACCAAACGTGGTCTTAATCCTTGCCGATGATCTGGGCTATGGCGATCTGGCCTGCTTCGGGGCCAAGGACATTCAAACGCCGCACCTCGACCAATTCGCGAAAGAGGGATTGCGGCTGACGAGCTGCTACGCCGGCCATGCGAATTGCTCGCCGTCGCGCACGGCCCTGATGACCGGCCGCACGCCGACGCGCGCGGGCATTCGCAACTGGATTCCCCACGGCTCGCCCGTCCACTTGCGGGCCAGCGAAGTGACCATCGCCACGCTGCTCCGCCAGGCCGGCTACAGCACGTGCCACGCCGGCAAATGGCACCTGACCGGCCCGTTCAACGTGCGCGGCGTACCGCAGCCGGGCGATCACGGTTTCGACCACTGGTTCAGCACGCAGAACAACGCCCTGCCAAGCCACCGCAACCCGGACAATTTCGTGCGCAGTGTTACTGGCGGCGGGCTGCGCGATGGCAAGGAGCAGGGCAAGATCGAAGGTTATTCCTCGGCGATCGTCGCCGACGAAGCGATCCGCTGGCTCCGCGAGGGGCGCGACAAATCCAAGCCGTTCTTCCTCTTTGTCTGCTTCCACGAGCCGCACGAGCCAATCGCCACCGGCGAGAAGTACACAAAGCTCTATCCGCACGACGACCCGGCGTACTCGGCCCACCACGGCAACATCACGCAGATGGACGCCGCATTCGGCCGCCTGATGCGGGCCCTGGCCGACGATGGGCTGGCCGACTCGTCGCTCGTTTGGTTTACGAGCGACAACGGCCCGGCGATCACGGCTCAGCATCCGTACGGCTCCGCGGGCCCGCTGCGCGACAAGAAGGGATATCTGACGGAAGGGGGCATTCGCGTGCCGGGGATCGTCCGCTTTCCTGGGCGGGTGAAGCCGGGCAGCACGAGCGACGAACCGGTGTGCGGCGTCGATTTCCTGCCGACCGTGTGTGAGCTGGTGGGCCTTAAACCGCCGGCTGACCGCACGATCGACGGGGCGAGCATCGTGCCGCTCTTTGAGGGCGGCAAGGTGCAGCGCACCGAGCCCTTGTATTGGCATTTCAACCGGGCGGCTGGCGAGTTTCAGGTCGCGCTGCGGCAAGGCGATTGGAAGATTCTGGCCCGGCTGGACAAGACTCCTCCCCGCGGCAACGACGTGACCGACGCCGAAGAGCGCGACTTCAAAGCGGCCGAACCGGTGAGCTTTGCGCTCTACAACCTGCGCGAAGACATCGGCGAAAAGAAGGAGCTGTCCTCTGCCGAGCCAGCCAAGCTGGCCGAGCTGAAAGAGTTGCTGCTTAAGAAGTATCACCACGTGCGGGAAGAGAGTCCCGTCTGGCCGGCGTGGACGTTCGACAACCGTGAAGGCCAGCGGATCGAGTGGCCGGAGTATGTGAAGCAGCGGCAGGCGAAGGGGAAGAAGAAGTAGCCGCGGCAGCGGCGGCACATGTGAGCCCAAGGCGTAAGCCGTGGGAATGCGAACACGTTTGGAGTTTGCGAGCCGCGCAGCGGCGGCACAAGGGCGACCGCCGACGCTAGTGTCGCCGCTGAAGCGGCTTTGAATCATCCATCTTGCCCGCATGCCCACTTACGCCGTGGGCTGAAACGTAGCGCCGCTGCGCGGCTGGAGGATTGCGCCCGCATGTGGCTACAATCACATTCTGGAGGTCCACTCATGAACCAGCTCCAGCAAT
This sequence comes from Planctomycetaceae bacterium, assembly GCA_022614795.1. Classification (GTDB taxonomy): domain Bacteria; phylum Planctomycetota; class Planctomycetia; order Pirellulales; family Pirellulaceae; genus CAYLLN01. The sequence goes on from JAKEHX010000210.1 coordinate 1,994, forward strand.
TCCTCGATGAGCATCAGAAGCTGACGCGGCGGTTCTTTGTCCGGCTGGGCGTGGCCGGGGCCGCGGTCGCTGGATTGCCGCTCGTCGGGCGGGCACAAGCGCCGCGGGGACAAGCGCCGCGGCCGCCGGAACTGGCCAAGGCGATTGAGGCGCTCGAATCGTTCTTCACTCCCCCCGCGAAGTTCCGCGATGTCTCGCGCGGCAAGCCGCTGCCGCACTCACTGCCCGACGAGAAGAAACGCGAGGTGGGCCTCTCCCGCGAGACCTGGAAGCTCGAGGTCATTTCCGATCCGGACAAACCCGCCAAGCTTGGCCGCGAGCTGAAGAGCGCCGACGGCACGGCCCTCGACTTCGACGCCCTGTTGAAATTGGGCGAGAAGCACGCCGTCCGCTTTGCCAAGGTGATGACCTGCCTCAACATCGGCTGCCCGCTGGGAATGGGCATTTGGGAAGGGGTGCCGCTTCGCGAGGTCTTCTGGCTGACCAGGCCGCGCGAAGACGTTCGCCGCGTCTTCTATTATGGCTATCACAACGACGATCCGAAGCAGCTCTTCCGAAGCTCACTGCCCGTGGGCCGCGTGCTCGAAGACCCGTTCGACCTGCCCCCGGTGATTCTGTGCTACAAGCTCAACGGCCAGTGGCTCGACAGCCAGCGCGGCGGGCCCGTCCGCGTCGTCGTCCCGGAGGCCTACGGCTTCAAGTCGATCAAGTGGCTGTCGCATATCGTGCTCACGAACCTAGCGCACGCCAACGACACCTATGCCAACGGCAACAACGACGTCGATAGCCCGCTTAAGTCGTTCGCCGCGACCCTCTCGTTCCCCGCGGAGATCGCCGCCGGCCAGCCGATTCCCGTCACCGGCTATGCGCAGGTGGGCATCTCCGGCCTGTCGAAGGTGCAGGTGTGGATTGCGCCCGAGAAGGCAGAGTGGCCCGCGGACGACAAGTATTTCGCCACCGCCCCGTGGACCGACGCCGAGATTCTCGGCCCGCCAAGCGCGTGGGGCGGCGAACTGGCGGACGACAAGATCCCGGAGGGGACGCTCGGCTTCGACAGCACCGGCCAGCCGCAGTCGTGGCCCATGCGTCTGGGCAAAGCACACTGGGCGGCGCTCTTGCCTGGCCTACCCGCGGGCGACTACACGCTCCGCTGCCGGACGATCGACGAGAAGGGGATCGCCCAGCCCTTGCCGCGTCCCTTCCGCAAATCGGGCCACGCGGCGATCGAGGCGGTGAGCATCAAGGTGAAAGGGTAATTACTGTTTAGCGCCGAGCTGACATGCGCATTGAGGTCGTTGTTGGGCGTTGCACACCATCCTAGAATCGGTTGTGACTTGATTTTGACCACCTCTCGCGGTATTTCGCTCGCTTCCGGCAATGGCTCACGAGTCGCAATCCTTCGACGCCTACTACAAATGGCTCGGCATTCCTCCGGAGGAGCAGCCGCCTGATCACTATCGTCTATTGGCCATCAAGCCGTTTGAGGCGGACCTTGATGTGATCGAGTCGGCGGCTGACCAGCGGATGGCGCACCTGCGCGGGCGGCAAACGGGAAAGAACTCGGCTCTTTCGCAAAAATTGCTCAACGAAATTGCGGCGGCGAAGGTCGACTTGCTGCATCCAGAAAAGAAGCGAGAGTACGACGCCCGGCTGCGACAGTCGCTGGCCGCGCGCGAGCCCAAGGTCGCCCGGGCAATCGCACTGCCCGAGCAGCCGAGCATCCAGGTGGAAAGGAAGCCCGGCCTGGTCGCTGTTGCTCGGCCGAGCGCACCGCGTCGAGCGAGCGGCTGGATCGTTGGCGTCGGGATCGGCGTTGGCCTTGTGATCGTCGGTGCAATTGCAGTCTTCCTGTTCCTTTCGCGACCTGGCTCGGAAATCGCTAAGACGAGTCCGGCACCTGCCAGCAAACTTCCGGACAAGCAAGTACCCACAGCGGTCGTCCCGCCCGTCAACTCCGCCGATCCGGCCGACGACGCCCCGGCTCCAGTCCCGACTACCGCGCCGGACCAGCCGCCTGCGCCGACGCTTCCCACACCCGATGCGCCGACTGAAGCCGCCAACACGCCGGTTCCGCAGGACCTTCCTCGCGTGGAACCGCCCGCGCCCGAGAATTCGCTGGCCGCCGCTCAGCCGACATTGGACGCACGGAGTCCCGTCCCAGACGTGACCGCGCTTGACAAGGCCCGTCAGACGGTCAAGGAGATCTATGCCGAGAAATTTGCTGCCGCGAAGTTGCCGGAGCAGAAGTCGGCACTTGCCGCCACCATCTTCAAACAGGGCTTGGACACCACGAATGATCCAGCCGGCCAATATGTGCTGCTCGATACGGCCCGGCGGATGGCCGAGCAGGCGGGCGATCTGGAGCTGAGCCTCAAAGTCTGCAAGCACCTCGCGGACTCGTTTGCGGTCGAGGTTTTTCCACTCCAGCAGTCGGCGCTCGATGCGTGCGGCAAGTTGGCTCGCAAGCAGGCCGACTGGCAGACGATTGCGGGTGCCTCGCTGACGCTGCTCGATGCGGCGATTGCCGCGAATGACTACGCGGCGGCTGAGCAATTTGCCGCCACCGCACTTGCGTCGGCTCGCAAGGCGCGCAACAAGGACCTGATCGCGCGGGCCACCCAGCGCGCGAAAGAAGTCGCCACGTTGGCTGCGGCCTATGCGACGGCTCAAGGCGCCTTTGCGAAACTCAAGACCGACCCGGACGACGCGGTGAGTCATCTTGCGGCCGGCAAGTTCCTGTGCTTCGTCAAGGGAGACTGGCCCGCCGGGCTCGTGCACCTGGCGAAAGGCTCGGATGAATCGCTTGCCC
>JAKEHX010000211.1 GCA_022614795.1 Planctomycetaceae bacterium
AAGCGAGGCAGAGCCTCGAGAAACGGAGTTCCCAGGCAGAGCCTGGGAACGAGAAACCACCTGAAAACCCAGGGCGACGAGCGTCCTTTTCCACAAGTGAAAGGGCAAACGCATGGCGGCGATTCCTTAGTGCAAACGGGGAGAAGTGGGTCAGTGCCGCAAACGCGGGGGCGATTATGGTGGCGCCCAATCCAGAATTTCAAGTAGTGCAGGGGCGAATATGCGCAGAATTTACAAATTGAATTCGTTGTCAGCTCGCTTAGCGACAGAATGTCCAAGCCACTAATGGGTGGTTTGAGCGCAATCCGTTTGAGGGATTCCGGAGGCGGTCACATGGAAGAGCAGTCGATTGATTTACCCACTGAAGAAGTGGTTTTTGCCGTGGTAGCCAACTTCGCTCGCGGGGGGCACGGGTCGCGAAGTGGGTGCCAACCGCCAAGAACTTGCCCGCCGATCCGAACACGCGGTGGGGCATGCTCCATTTTCATTCTTTGCCATGGATTTGTTCGCGGAGTCTTCCCATGAGCCGGTCAATCGTTTCGTCGCTCGTGCTTGGCGTTTGTTTGTTCGTTTGGGAAGGCCCCGGGATTGCGGCAGGCCAAGAACCGGCGGATAGCGCCAATTCTTCGGCTAACAAGCCAGTGGCGGGCAAATTGGAGCCTGGCGCCAGGGTGGAGCTCGATTGGGGCGGCAAAACCGTCGCTGGGCAGGTCGTCGAGCAGTTGCAGCCGGGCTGGTACAAGGTGAAGTTTCTCTGGAACGATAAAGAACTGACGCCGACAGTGCCTGCTGCCAACTTGAGGCCGGCTGCCAACCTGCGGCCCGTCAGCGCCTCGGCTCAGAAACCACAACCGGCCCGCACATGGAAGGACAATTCCGGAAAGTTCGAGATCGAGGCAAGCTTTGTCGGGACGCACGCAGACCGCGTCCAGCTCCAGCGCGCGGATGGCAAGGTGATTCAAGTCGCGCTCGACAAGCTCAGCGCCGACGATCAGGCCTATGTCAAGTCGCTGGCCCCGGCTGCTGCCGAGCCGGTCAATCCGTTCGAAACCGCGGAAGTGGTGACGCCGACGAAACCTGCCAAACCCGCCCCAGTGGTAGCCGAGTTTGATCGCGAAGCGGATTACGATACGGTGCAGGAGCTTGGAGCGCAGTGGGTGCATGCCAAGCCATTCGCTCCTGATGCTCTTGTCCGCTTAGCGCCGCCTGCCGCCGGTAAGTCGATCGTCCTGGCAGGTCCCGGCCAGGCCGGCAAGCGGGACGATTTCTTCGAAAACCCCAAGGGCATTCACCTGTCGGCCGGCGGCGGAAGTGCCGTCGTCGTGTTTGTCAATGCGCCGCCCGGGGGCGAGCGGCGTGTCCGCCTGGCCCGCTGCGATCTGACGGCGGCGAAGTTCAGCGGCGAGATCGACGAGCCGCTGGCGGGCACTCCCGTCGATCTTTCTCCTTCCGGCACGCTCTTGGCATGCCTGCCCGATCATTTTGTGCCCGAGGGACAGCGGCCGATGATCGAGATCCTGCGGCTGGACGAGAAAGGTCTCTCGACCGTTCGGCGCTGGAACATGGGAGACCACTCGGAGCGGGCCAAGCGTTTTGAGCATTTATGGTTCATCGGCGACGACAAGCTGCTGGCAGCCAGTGTTTGGGGCGGCAGCATAACGCTGTGGGACATCGACAAAGCCAAGGCGATCTGGCAGCTCAAAGTAGCGGCCCACCATGTGCCCGCACTCAGCAACAACCGTAAGCAGTTTGCGGCGTGGCTCGACGGAGGCATCGGCGTTTTCGACGCGCTGACCGGCGAGACGTTGGCGCGATTCGAAGCGGCAGGCGAGCATGGCAGCGTGCTGGCATTCAGCCCGGATGGCCAGAAGATCGCTTCGGTCGCCGGCCGCACTGCCCGGTCGTGGGACATCGCCACCGGCAAGCTCGTGCATGAAGTCTGGTTTCCCAAGCCGATGGCGGCCCGGTCGCTTGACTGGGCGGGCAGCTATTTACTCGTTGACCGCAGCTATCTGGTCTCGACAAGCGGATTGTGCTCTGGCAATACGAGTTGCCGGCTGCCACACAGGAAGCGGTGGCAGCAATGGCCGGCGGCCTGTTTTGGGTGCTTGCAGGCGGCGGAAACGCGCCTCATCAGCTCGCGGGCGTTACGCTTCCCGATTCGGCAGCGGTCCGCAAAGGCGACTCTCTTACCGCCGACAGCGTGCTGGCGATCAAGCCGGGGGCCGGCGTGCAGATCAAGATCAACGTACCCGGAGCAAAGCCGGACGAAGTGCAGCAAGTCACGAAAGCCCTAGTCGCCCAAGCGCAGGGGAGTGGATTGAAGCTCGTGCCCGACGCTCCCATCGTCATCGAATGCTCGATCGTCGATGGAGGCAAGGAGACGGTGAACTATCGCCGCTTTGGGTTCGGACCGATTGGTCCAGTGGGTCCGCCCTTTGGTCCGTTTGGGCCATTCCGCCGCGATCAAGGAGACGAGGCGACTGTGGACAAGAAATTGAGCGTCGTCTCGATCAAAGAGAAGGGCGAGGAGCTGTGGGTAGCCAGCGGCCACTTTGGTGCGCCGCTTCACGTGCAGCAGAAGGAAGGCCAGACGATTCAAGAGGCCGTGAACGAGCAAAAGGGCAATCCGGTGCAGTTCTTCCTGAACGTGAAGCTGCCCAAATTCGTCGCCCGCCACGGCGAGGACGGCACCTACGGCAAGTCCAAGTTGTTGCCGTAGGGTCAAGCCGAGTCGAACGACTAATGCAGGGGCGCGTTTTCACGCGCGGCCAGGCCGCGAACATCCGCGCGGGCGGCTTCCGGCGGCTCTCGATGCCACTCCATCAGGACCTTGCGGCCTGCTGGCAATGGCGACGCCTCCACCGGATCTTGGAGGGGCTGCTCAAAGGTCGCCCGGCGCAGCGGCTCTTCGATCGCTTCGCCGGCGGGCGGAGCCGGATTGGCGGGAGAAGCGGAAATTGGACGCTCGCCGCCGCCCAGGCCGCGTGCCTGGTCGCGCCGGCGGGCGTACCAGCCATCGGAGATGGGCCGAGAGACATTGCTCGCACCCTCCCGCTGCTGGTCTACCTCCGAAGCAGCGCTAAAGTTCGACGGGGCCGGCGGCTGAACGATGCTGTCGGCCTTGGCGAATGCACGGGCGTTCTGAGCGGGAGGAGCCTGCCAGCCGTAGGCGCTGGCCTGCCGCGCCATCGCAAACGACTCGGCAGCCGTCGGTTGGTCAGCCTCAACTTGCTGAGTCGGGGCAGCGGAGGGGCTTACCGCGGAAGCCTGCGCGATCGCCGGGCTCCCTTCGCCCACCCAGTTGACCCACGTCACTTGCAGATCCGAGAGGCTCGCAAAGTTGTAATGCTTCTGCGTCGCTGCGGTCCAGTTATTGGTTCGCATCCCCTCGCCAACGTACTCGACGAACTTCCGCTTGCCGCCGTGCCCGATCAGGAATCGGGTCAGCGAATAGCCCTGCGAGTAGAGCGGCAGGATGTCGTGTGGATATTCCTTCATCGCGAACATCTGGTTGAACGGAATTCCCCGCTTGGTATGCAGAAACTCGATCAGGAACTTGTCTTGCTTGGCTCGCTCCGCGGCGTGTTCGACCGTCGTGCAGGCCCCTTCGTCGGCCCATCGCGGCAACGGCCGGCCAAAATGCGTCGCAAAGATCGTGTGCGTAATCTCGTGCGGCAGAACGCTGTCGAGAATCCGCTCGCGGGTGCCCTGGATATTCATCGTCCAGCCAAAGGGCATGCCGCGGTCGAACATGAAGCTCGTCGCGCCGCCGGCTCCCGAAGCCAGTCGCACCGTAATCGGGCACAGCTCGCGCCACGGCGGCAGCTCCTGGCCGAGCCACTCGATCGCCAAATCGCGGCGATATCGCTCGGCGGCCTGGCAAACTTCTTGGGCTAAATCCGGCGTCGGAGCCGAGACGATAAAGTGCTCGGATCGAACGCTCGCCGCCTGAGCCAACTCGGCGGGGACGATGAGGCACGCCGCGATGACGATCGCTGCGTAAGAGAAACGAGCTTCCATGCTCTGGGTCCTTCCGTGGGGGAACGGATGAATGGCCGGGTCCAGTCCGGCCAAAGCCGACTGAGTGGTGCGGTAAGGGTTGCGGGTAGCAAACAACGAGCCGAAGGTCGGGCGGGCCTCGCGAGCACCTTGTCGTGCGATCGCAAGTCCTGACAGCACTTCGTCTTACGTCGCGCCAGCACCCGCCGCTGGTGGCGGCGAACCAGTGCCCGCGATTTGTAAGATTTGCAAACCTTAACCCACGCTCAACAATTCGCCTAGAGCGATTTCCCGCAGTCTGCCGACTGCACTAGCAACTTCAGAAGTGCCGCATTGCCGGCTGGAAAATCGAGTTGCGGCAACTCGCAGCGAAAAAAGCATTCACGGCTGCTCGGGGCGTACCAAGTCCTGCCCTGGCCCGCGGACATGCAATAGGCGCACCTGCTGCCCAGCGATCGTAAACAACAACCGGTACGGTCGGCCGCGTCGCGTTTTGAACAGGTGTTGGCGAATCTCGTCGGCAAAAAAATCGTTCTCGGGGGCCAGTCCGCAGGACCCGGCGTTCTCGGCCAGCCAATCCAAGGTCGCTTCGAGTGCCTGGAACCAACTCCTCGCCCCTGATTCCGATCGATTCGCCAGCCAGGAAATGATGGAATGGATGTCGGCGTCGGCTCGCCGGGTGACCACGACGTGCAGCGTCATGAGTCAGCCAAGTATGGATGTCGTTTGAGCATTTGGCGGCGGAATTCTTTGCGCGTGCGGTATCGGCCGTGTTGAGCGTCTGCGAGTCCGCTGCGAATGCCTGCGATCGCTGCCCGCCGATCAGCCAAAGCCCCCAGTGCATCGACCAGGAGCGCATCCGGTGACTTGTACTTGCCGGCCTCCATTTCGCTCGCAATCAGCTTCCGAAGTCTGGAGGAAAGGGTCAAACCGGTCATCGTCTCAGCTCCATTGCGAGTCCGCAGCGGCGGTCAATAGCACCCTCAGCAACTCGCGATTGCCATCTGGAAAATCATACTTGGGCAGTCCCTCCCTGGCCACCCACTGAAACGGCTCGCGCGGCGATGTCGATCCGCTTGGCACCACGCGGCAGGCGATGAAAAAAAGCTCGACCCGGTCGTGGTCGTACTGATGCACGTGCTCGGGGTAGCGAAACAGCGGCTCAACGGCCAGGCCGGTTTCCTCGCGGCACTCCCGAACGGCCGCGGATTCCGGAGTTTCATCGGGCAGGACCCTGCCGCCGGGAAACTCCCACAGGCCCGCCAGCGCCACGCCTTCCGGCCGCTGACCGATGAGGAAGCGGCCTTCGTGCTCGACGACGGCAATGGCGATGGGCGTGGGCATCAGGCCTTCAGTTGATCGAGCATCCGGCCCGGCGAGCCCATGGCGTTGTAGCCATAATCGACGTGCATGATCTCGGCCGTGATGCCGTCGGACATATCGGACAAAAGGAATGCCCCAACGCGGCCCACGTCGTCATGCGTGACGCACTTTGCCGCCGGTGAAACCGCGGCGTAAAGCCCTTCCATGTCCTTCGCGCCGACGGCCGAGCTGGCCAATGTCTTGAGCGGTCCGGCGCTGAGCGCGTTGACGCGAACACCCTTGGGCCCCAAATCGAAGGCCGCGTATTTCATGCTGGCGTCGAGCGCCGCCTTGCATATGCCCATGACGTTGTAGCCGGGCACGATCCGCTCGCCGCCGAAATAGGTCAGCGTCAGCACGGCCGATTTGGGGCTGAATAGGTCGCGGGCGGCATTCACGACCACGAGCAGGCTGTAAGCGCTGATCTCCATCGCCAGCTTGAAGCCCTCGCGGCTGGTGGCGATGGTGTCCTTCTTCAGGTCGTCGAGCGTGGCAAACGCGATCGAGTGCAGCAAAAAGTCGATCTGCCCGAATTCCTCCTTGGCCTTGGCCATAAAGGCCGCGATGTCCTCGTCCTTTTGCACATCGAGCGGCAACACAAACTTCGCGCGCTCAGGGTATTTGTCGGTCAGGTTGGTGACGCGCCGGCGATTCCGCTGGCGCTCATCGTCCGGCTTGTCCGGCAGATGGTTGAAACCGCAGAGCCCCCCTTCCTTCATGATCACCTGGGCGATCGCCCAGGCGATGGAGCGGTCGTTCGCCACGCCGAGAATCAGCCCTTTTTTCCCGTCAAACATGCCCATTGCGGTCTCCTTCGTGCTTGTTTCTCCGAAGAAAGAGGATACCAATCGAGCGGCCTGGCGACCATTCCGTCCACTTATCGAATCAGATTGACTATTCGTGGATGTAATCGATTTGATAACATATACTTGCCTGATCCTAAGTAGTCCCTCGCTCCGTGAGGGACAGAGTTGGTAATCCGTAGTTTTTCATCTCCCTGGCCCAGGCGGAGTCTGGGCCTACTTAATGGCAGGTTGAAAACCTGCCCCACTTAATTCCATGGCGCGATCGAGCAAGGCTTCAGAAATACCCTCGCTGGATGCACATCCGGCCCTGGCCGAAGCCGCATCGAAGCTGTTTTACCGGGCCGCAACGGAAGCCGACCCCTCCGAGTTTTTGCACCAGGTTCTGCCCGCCCTCTCCCAAGCACTGGGAGGCGAATACCTGGCAATCGCCAAGGGCGAGAAAGGTCAATGGAGAACACTGGGCAGTTCAGGCCCGCAGCGCGCCCTTCCAGTGGAATTCTTGGCGGAAGCGCTCGACCAGGATCAACCTATCGTTCGCGGCGATTGGTATGTCGCGCCGCTCGCGCCGCAGTCAGCCAGCGGCGAGTTGCTCGTTGCCTATCGCACCTGGACCAACACAGTCGAGCGCGGCGGGGCGCTGGAAACGCTCGCCCAATGGCTGCATTTGGGGTTGAGCGAAGTCCGCGCCCGCCAGAGCGACCGGCAGCAGATTGCTCGCCTCCAGGCAATTCTCGAAATCGCAGCGCAGTGGCAGCAGACGCACGAGATGCAGCCGCTTTTGGAACAGATGGCAAAGGCGGCAACGAGGCTGCTGGCGGCCGAGCGGGCCAGCATCTTCCTGTGGGACCGCGCCAGTCACGCGCTCGTCGGCCGGCCGGCACTTGGCGTGGAGGGGAACGAGCTGCGGATTGCTGACGACGCGGGGATTGTCGGCCAGGTCGTCCAGACCGGCGAACCACGGCGCGTCGATGCCGATGTGGCGACCGAGCAGCGCGAAATCGACCGCCGCGTCGATCGGGAGCTGAAGTTCCAAACCCGTTCGCTCTTGTGCGTGCCGCTGCGAGGAAGAAAGGGTGAGCTGTTCGGCGCTTTCGAGCTGATCAACAAGATTGGCGGCAATTTCACCGACGACGACGAGGCAGCGCTGACCGAGCTGGCCGGACACGCCGCGATCGCCCTGGAAAACACGCAACAAGTCGAGCAGCTCATCGCCTCGCGCAAGCAGATCGCCGACCAAGCCGCCGAAGGGGTCCAGCTCATCGGCCAGTGCCCGGCCATCGAAGCGCTCCGTTCGACGATTCGCCGGGTCGCCGATACCGAGTTGGCGGTGCTCGTGCTCGGCCAGAATGGCACAGGCAAAGAAGTTGTGGCTCAAATGATCCATTACCACAGCCGGCGGCGAGACGAGCCGTTTGTGGCGGTCAATTGCGCGGCATTGACCGAGACACTGCTGGAGAGCGAGCTGTTCGGGCATGAGAAAGGGGCCTTCACCGACGCCCGTGAGACCCGCGTGGGCAAATTCGAGCTGGCGGCCAGCGGCACGCTGTTCCTCGACGAAATCGGCGACATGAGTCTGGGCGGACAGGCCAAGCTGCTGCGGGTGCTGGAGGAGAAGATCGTCGTCCGCGTCGGGGGCAGCGCGTCGATTCCGACCAACACGCGCGTGATCGCCGCCACGAATCAGAACCTGGCTGAGCTGGTGCGCAATCGCAAATTCCGCGAAGACCTCTATTTCCGCCTGAACGTCGTCACGCTGGAGCTGCCGCCATTGCGTGACCGCGGTGAAGATGTGATCGCGCTGGCGGAGCACTTCTTGAAAACGTTCGCCGCCCAGGCCCGCCGCAAGACGCCGAAGTTCACCGCCGCCGCGAAAAAGCGCCTGCTTTCGCACGATTGGCCCGGAAACGTCCGCGAGCTGCGCAACCTCATGGAGCGGCTGGCGTACCTGGCGCCTGAAGACCAGGAAAGGCTGGATGCTCCCGACCTGGCTTTCATTCTGTCTCCCGCAACTCCCGCCGCGGGTGCCATGTCGATGGATCTGGCCTTGGCTGAAGCGACCGAGCAATTCCAAACCGAATACATCAAGCAGCACATCCAGCGGGTCCGCGGCAACATGACGGCAGCGGCCGAGCGCCTGGGCCTGCACCGCTCGAACCTGTATCGCAAGATGCGGCAGCTCGGGATGGACACGGGCGAAAGGTGATATCTTTCGTGCGAACCTTGGTGGCAGCCTGTTCAGGGGGTTCGCGTCACTCTTGTGATTACAAACCCCCACTTTTGAGATTCCTGTGTTTTTCTTAGGGTTTTTTGAGGCGATTAGTGCGCACCGATGAGCTGTTTTGGAAGGTATTGTACACCAACGGGTTACGACGAGCGGGAGGCGGTAGGAATGTCATGTCTTCAAGAGTTATTGAGAAGTTGACGCACCCTCTGTGATACAATTCCGCGCGCGGCAGGCGGGCCCGAGGCGCACGTCACCGCACGGGGAAACCAGAGCGGCATCCCAACATCGCCGAAAACTCTCACGCGAAGCGAATGGCATGCCTGTACGACGCTCAGGCAGGGAGGATTGATATGAGGTTAACGGCACTTCCCCGTTTTCTTTCCCTTGTCAACCAGCGGGCTCGGTCGATGCGGGAAAACACGCGGTGCGCAAACGCGCAGGTGAACGCGATCTGGGAAAACCTGTTAACCAGGCGCAAGTGGATGGCTGGACGGGAGTTGGACACAAATCGAGAGCTTTTCGGCGCCAATTTGCTGTTAACCAGGTCAGCGATTCGTAGGCGGAAATCAGCACGGAGCACGCGAGCGTGGGACGTGGCGCCCATGTTCGGAAGTTGTTGCGCGTATTAACTGATTAAACTCGCTAACGTCGCGGCAGGTGAATGTTCGCCGCGCCGAATGACGCAAGTGCCATGTGGGTAACGACTTCGAGGTGTTTAACTCCCTGCGTAAAGCAAGAAGTTTTGCGAAAAGTTTAATGGCGGGAGTCGAGTAACGGTTAATCACTTTCCGCTACCCGGGCGACGTTTAGCATCTGGCGTGTGAGGATTGCCCGCCCGCCCAACTCTGGGCGCGGCGAAGCGCGCGCGATTCTCACGACTGAAGATCGCGGCAGCGCGGCAGCGCTCGCTGGCGATTCTCTGCATCAACCCTCGGATGTTCAGGAGGTGTGAGATGAGAACGGGAAGTACGCGACGTTTGCTCGCCTTGGCCGTCATCTTCGGCTTGCCGCTTGCTCTAGCCGTCAATCTGGCGGGTGAGGAGCGGGCCCTGCGGCCGGAAGTCCAGCAGTTGGTGCAATCGGTCAGCGAGCGGCTTCAAGCGGCGGCCGACAAGCTGGGCCTGAGCGAGGAGCAGCGGACGAAGATCCGCGAGATCGGAGCCGCTCATTCCGAACAGCGCAGCGCTCTGCGGACCGAACGGCGGAATCTGCTCCAAGAGGAGCTGAAGTCGGTCGCATCCATTCTGACTCCCGAGCAGCGCGAGAAGATCAAGGAGTTTGCCGAGGACAGGGTGGAACAGGCCAGGTTAGACGGCGCGCCGGGACTGCCCAGATTCTCCGCCGCGCGCGATACGTTGGCCGAGCGGGCCCAGTCGGCGGCCGAGAAGCTCGGTCTGACCAGCGAGCAGCGCCAGCAGATCATCCAGGCGCTCTCAGACCAGGCCACTCGGCACGCCCTGCTGAGGGCCAGGTGCCGTGACGCCTGCGAGAACGAATTCAAGGCCGTCGCCGCAGTGTTGACGCCCGAGCAGCGGCTGAAAGCCCGGGAGCAGATCGAAGATCGGATTGTATTGGCAGCCGCCGCCAGGTCGGTCGCTGACCGCTTGGATGCGGCCGCCGACAAGCTCAACCTGAGCCCGGACCAGCGGCAGCAGATTGCAAAAGCCCATTCCCAGTTTGCCGGGAAGTACCAGGCCCTGCGCTCCGAACGCTTGGAGTTGATGCAGGAGGAGTTGAAGGCGATGGCCGCGATCCTGACTCCCGAGCAACGTGAAAAGGTAAAGGACTTCTGCGAGGACCGGGTCGTGTTGATCGAGGTCTCGGCGACGGGCGCCACCGCGGACGAAGCCGTCAAAGCCTTGCGGGAGACGATTTCCGAGCGGCTGGAAGCGGTTGCCGACAAGCTGGGGCTGTCGGCCGACCAGCGGACACAGATTCGCGGGGTGCACGCATCCTTCGCGGAAAAGTTCAAGGCCCAGCGAGACGAGCGCAAGGCGCTCCGCGAGGAGGAGCTCAAAGCCCTGGGAGCAGTCCTCCGCCCCGAACAGCAAGACAAGGTGAAGGATTTTGTCGAGGACTTCGCGCAGGCCTTATAAAGGGCTGGCCAGCAACAGCGTCATTTTGGGGCAGTCTACTTGTTGAAACCAAGTAGAATGTCCCCTTTCGACTACGGATTCATGATCCGCTCAAATCGACGGCGATTCTCGGCGAGCGTGATGATCGCACGGTCGCGGACTGTCGCTCCGTTGGGTTGACCAAGCAAGAGCGCCAGTTTGTCGAGTTCGAGCGAGTCATCGGGCAGGTTGTGTCGGGCCGACGTATTGAGCAGTCGCAATCCCGACTCAATCCTCCGCAGAAAGCGATAGCTTTCGGCAAAATACTGGGCATCATCGCGGGTCAGGCGCCCGGCGTCGGCGAGAGCGGCCAGAGCCGCTTGCGTTCCTGGCGCGAGGATGGCCGGCGAGGCGCGGGCGTGCTCAAGTTGCAATGCCTGGGCAAGAAATTCGATGTCGAGCGTCCCACCCGCGGCCCGCTTCAGATTCAACTCCGACGCGCCGTGCTCCTGCTCGATTCGCGAGCGATATAGCGTTTCCCGGTCGCTCGCCTGCCAGGACCGCGCGGTCAAGAGTTGCCGAATAACGTTCACTGCCGCCTCCCGCACGGCCAGTTCGCCGAACACAGGCCGTGCCTGGCACAGCGCCTGCCAATGCGC
>JAKEHX010000212.1 GCA_022614795.1 Planctomycetaceae bacterium
AATGTGGCGATAGCCTTGGCCCATGTAATTGCGGACGCTCTCTTCCACGGCGGCCAGCGAATCGCCGCGGGCGTGCCGATAGGTATCGACCGCCTTGCGGCACCTGCCGCCGAGCAGCTGATAAAGCGGCAGGCCCGCGCGCTTGCCCAGGATGTCCCAGAGGGCCATATCGACGCCGCTCAAGGCGTTATTGAGCACCGGCCCGTTCCGCCAATAGCTGCTCAGCCAGGCCGACTGCCAGATGTCCTCGATCTCGGTCGGGTTCTTGCCGACGAGGAACGGCCTCAGATACTGATCGACCGCGGTGGCCACGGCCCGCGCCCGCTGGGTGAAGGTCGCACACCCCAGGCCGAAGAGGCCGGGCTGATTGGTGAGCACTTTCACGACGACGAGGCGGATGCCGGCCGGCGCGGTCAGAATCGTGCGGATGTCAGTGATCTTGAGCGTGCCCGTGCCTTTGTTCGCGGCGGCCGGGGCAGCGGCAGGCTGCTGCCAGGCCAGGGCCGCATTGCCAGTGGTCAGGAGCGGCAGGGAAAAGCCGCCGGCGAGCGAGAGTTGAGCGAGCCAATGGCGACGGTTCATGGCGGAGTTCCAAGAGAGAGGGGAGGGTTGTAGGGCAACCGAGCAGAGTCACGGATGAATCCCGAGCGCGTGCTCCATTTGCAATTTGCAATGTTCAATTCGCAATTTGCAATAGATCGACGCCGGTCGATTGCAAATTGATCATTGCAAATTGCAAATTTACGACCCTTCCTCCTCGGCGAGCTGGTTCCCGGCCCTGCGCTGCTGGCTCTGCGCCCGTGCCGCAGATTATATTGGGCGGCCAACCGCCCGCCTGCCTACCTCCCGGAGACCCGCCATGATTCGTGTGTCGCTCGTTGCCCTGGCTGCTGCCATGCTCATCGGCAGCTTCGCCTCTGCCCAGAATACCCGCGAGCAGAAGGTCCGCGGCGACAAGGCCAAGGTCGAAGCGAAAGGCTTCTGGATCTATAACGACCTGCCCCAGGCCTATGCCCAGGCGAAGCAGTCCGGAAAGCCGATCGTGGCTGTGCTCCGCTGCATCCCCTGCGAGCAGTGCGTCAAGCTCGACGACGACCTGGTCGATCAGGACCAGCGGCTTCAGGCGCTGCTCGAGAAGTTCGTCCGCGTGCGGCTCGTTTCGACCAACGGCCTGGACCTGTCGCTCTTTCAGTTCGACACCGATCAGTCGTTCGCGGTCTTTCTGCTGAACGCTGACGGCACGATCTACGGCCGCTACGGCACGCGGTCGGACCAGATGCACTGGGCGGACGACGTGTCGCTCGAAGGGCTGGCCAAGGCGCTCGAAGGGGCGCTGGCCCTGCACAAGGATTATCCGAAGAACAAAGCGGCGCTGGCGGCGAAGAGAGGTCCCGCCCCCGATTTCCCCGTGCCGGAGAAATTCCCGCTGCTCAAAGACAAATACGGGTCGCAGCTCAATTACGAAGGGAACGTCGTCCAAAGCTGCATCCACTGCCACCAGATCGGCGACGCCCAGCGCGAATACCATCGGGCCAAAGGCGGGGCCCTGCCCGAGGAGGTGCTCTTTCCCTATCCGCATCCCAAGGCGCTGGGCTTGATTCTCGATCCCAAGGAGCGGGCCACGGTGCTCCGCGTCGAGGAAGGTTCGCTGGCCGCGAAGGCCGGCTTGCGGGCCGGGGACGTGATCGAGAAGCTCAGTGGCCAGCCGCTCTTGTCGCTGGCCGACGTGCAATGGGTGCTGCACCACGTTCCCGCGGACGGCGGGACGGTCAAGGCAAGCGTCCTGCGCGACGGCAAGCCGGCCGAGATCGCGCTCGAGCTGCCCAAGGGCTGGCGAAAGCGGGACGACATCGCCTGGCGGGCTTCGAGCTGGGAACTGCGGCGAAGGGGCCTGGGGGGCATGTTCCTGAAGAACGTCTCGCCCGAGCTGCGGGCCGAGCGCAAGCTGCCGGCGGAGGGAATGGCCCTGCGGATCGAGCATGTGGGGCAGTATGCCCCGCATAACCGGGCCCAGCACGCGGGATTTCAGAAGAACGACGTGCTGGTGTCGTTCGACGGGCGCACGGACATCGCCCGCGAAACTGATCTGCTGTACTACGCCTTGAACGAACTCAAGCGCGGGAGCACGGTGCCGGTGGAGATCCTGCGCGAGGGGAAGAAGATGACGCTGAAGCTGCCGGTGCCGGAGTGATCGCTTCGAATCCTAATCTTAATCTTGCTCTTACTCTTAATCCTCTTCCCAACCTTCATCCTGCTCTTGCTCCTTCTCCGGTTCCTTCTCCCGCTCCGAGCGGGAGTATGAGTAGGATGAAGAGTAAGAGTAGGAAGAGGATTGGGAGCAAGAGGAGGAGAAAGATTAGGACGGCGGCTCGGCAAGATCTTGTCGCACGACAGAACCGCAGCGGGAGGCAATGCGTATAGCGCTCGCGAGGACGCTCTTATGTCTGCCACGCGATTGTTGGTGCTGGCGGCGGTTGTTGTTGCGGCCGAGTTTGCCGCGGCCGGTGAGTCGGCCACGAACTGGCCGGCCTGGCGGGGGCCGCTGGCGACGGGTGTTGCCCCGGAGGGCGATCCGCCGCTGGTGTGGGACGAGGCAGACGGGACGAACATCCGCTGGAAGACGCCGCTTCCCGGCCGCGGCCACTCGACGCCGATCGTCTGGGGCGAGCGGATCTTTTTGACCGCGGCGATTCCCTTCGGCCCCGCTCTGCCGGCCAGGCCCAGCACTGCGCCGGGCAACCACGACAACCTGCCGGTCACGCACCGGCAGAAGTTCGTCGCCCTGGCCATCGAGCGGGCCAGCGGCAAGATCGTCTGGCAGGTGGCGCTCCGCGAGGCCCTGCCGCACGAGCAGGGGCATCAAACCGGCAGCCTGGCGTCGGCCTCGCCCGTAACCGACGGCGAGCGCGTGTACGTCAACTTCGGCTCGTTCGGCCTGTATTGCCTCGACCTGGACGGCGGGATTGTGTGGCAGGCCGATTTCGGCCCGATGCAATCGCTGCACGGCCACGGCGAGGGCAGCTCCCCCGTGCTCTACGGCGACACGCTGATTGTGAACTGGGACCACGAAGGCAAATCGTTCGTCGTCGCCCTCGACAAGCGGACCGGCGACGAGCGGTGGAAGATCGATCGCCGCGAGGTGACCTCCTGGGCCACGCCGATCGTCATCGAGCACGCCGGCCGGGCCCAGCTCATCATCAGCGGCACCAGCCGCATTCGGGGCTACGACCTGGCCAGCGGCAAGGTGATTTGGGAATGCGGCGGACTGTCGGCCAACGTCGTCGCCTCGCCCGTATCGGACGGGCGGATGGTCTTCGCCGGCTCTAGCTACGACAAGCGGGCCCTCTTGGCGATCGATCTCGACGGGGCGCAGGGGGACATCACCGGCACGCGGCGCGTCGTCTGGAGCCGCACGCGCGGCACGCCCTATGTCCCCTCGCCGCTCTTGTATGACGGGAAGCTCTATTACCTGACGCACTACCAGGGAATCCTGACGCGGGTCAATGGGGCCAGCGGCGAGGACCAGCCGGGAGCGATGCGGCTGGAGGGGATCGGCAATATCTACGCTTCACCAGTCGCGGCAGCGGGGCGGATCTATGTCACGGACCTGGACGGCGTGACGGCCGTCGTGAGCCACGGCGACGTGCCGCGCATCCTGGCCATCAATCGCCTCAAAGAACCAATCGCCGCGTCGGCGGCCATTGCGGGCCGCGATCTGTTCCTGCGGGGAGAGAAGTCGCTGTATCGGCTGGCGGAGTGAGTGGCCAGAGGTCGGAGGCCGGAGGCCAGAGGTCGGAGTTCGGAGGTTAGAAGTTCGTGCTGAGTACTTGGTACTCAGTACTCAGTACTGAGTACTGAGTACTGAGTACTGAGTACTCAGAGGTTGTGAATGAATCCCGTAGCGGAACTCGCCAGAGTTCCGAATCCGCAGAAAAACCTGAAGTCTGGCGACTTCAGCTACGAAAGATTCA
>JAKEHX010000213.1 GCA_022614795.1 Planctomycetaceae bacterium
ACGATCATGGTGTCTCGTTCAGGTCGTGGGAGCGATTACGTGGCACGCGCGGGCGTTTTACAATATCCCGCAGGCGGGCCGGAAAATCACTAGAAGCTGTTTCAAAACTGCCGCCCGCCGTAGCCGAATTCGTGAGAATTCGGTCCTTCCGCACTCTCACGAGTGCGGCTACGAGTTTTGAAACAGCTTCTAGTCAGGTGCCGTGGTAACTTTAGCCGCCGGAACTTCCCATGAAACCGCTCGTATTGCTGCCGGGCTTCATCCTCGCCTTCGCCCTGGTCCACGCCGGCGTGCGCGCCCAAGACCCGCCCCAAGCTCCTCCCAGCGACTGGATCGACGCCGCCACCGGCCACCGCGTCCTTCGGCTGTCGGACGACGAGGGCGGGTCGAGCCTCTATTTTCACCAGAACTCCTACACACCGAAGGGGGACAAGCTGATCTTCGACACGCGGAAGGGAATCGCCGCCGTCGATCTGACCCGGCTCGGCCTGGAGCCCGTGAAGCAGGTGCTTATCGTGCCCGGTGCGCGAGCGATCGGCACGGCCTGGCGAACGCCCGACGTCTATTACCGCAAGTCCGGGGCGCTCTGGGCCACGAACCTCGAGACGAAAGCGGAGCGGCAAGTGACCACGGCCCGCGGCTCGGTCGTCAATGCCGACGAGACGCTCGTCATCGGCTCGGAGAACGACCCCGACGCCCCGGCGAAGGTGAAGGAGCTGGGCCTGCCCATGCTGGTCACTGCCGATCTGGTGAACCGCAGCGAGCCGCCCGGCCGCCTGCGGCCCGGCGGGCGATCGCTGGCGCTCGTGGTCACGGACATCCAGACGGGCGAGACCAAAAAAATCCACTACTCCACCGAATGGCTCAACCACCTGCAGGCGTCGCCGGCCGATCCGCACCGCGTCCTGTTTTGCCACGAAGGGGCCTGGCACCAGGTGGACCGCGTCTGGACGATTAGCACCGACGGCAGCGAGCTCGCGCTGGCGCATCGGCGGACGATGCCCTATGAGATCGCCGGCCACGAGTTTTTCAGCTACGACGGCCAGTGGGTCTGGTACGACCTGCAAACGCCGCGCTCCAAAGAATTCTGGCTGGCGGGCGTAAACCTGCAAACGGGCGAGCGGCTGCGCTACCCGATCGCTCGCGAGCACTGGTCGGTGCACTACAACATCTCGCGCGACGGCCGGCTGTTTGCCGGTGACGGCGGCGGCCCGGGCAGCGTCGCCAATCTGACGCCGCTGCCGGAGCGCAAAACGCTCAGCCCGCCCGGCAACGGCCAGTGGATTTACCTCTTCACCCCCCAGGGCCCGCCAGCCGAGACCATCGAGGTCAGCGGCCAAACGGTGCCAGTCGGCAAGCTGGCCGCCGAGCGTCTGGTGGACCTGTCAAAGCACGACTACGGCCTGGAGCCGA
Organism: Planctomycetaceae bacterium; assembly: GCA_022614795.1. Classification (GTDB taxonomy): domain Bacteria; phylum Planctomycetota; class Planctomycetia; order Pirellulales; family Pirellulaceae; genus CAYLLN01. Next base: position 1,414 of record JAKEHX010000213.1, read on the forward strand.
ACGTCACCATCACGCCCGATAATAAATGGGTCGTCTTCCGCTCCAACATGCACGGCCGGACGCACGTGTACGCGGCCGCGGTGGCCAAGAGCGAGTCGAACAAGTGAATCGTTTCGGTTCACCCAGTGGTTACATCGAGCGACTGAATAGGAGTACGAGCCATGCCCGTCAAAACGTGGCAACTGGTCAATCAAGGATTCTTTGGAATGGATCCGGTGCCCGTGCCGGAAGCCATCAGCGACGACGACCTCCCGGGTCTTGGGGACGCTGGCGTCATGACTCGGACCTGGCGCGGGGGCCTGGCGGATGGGGTGTTTTCGGTGGAGATCAATACGGGAAGGGCCCTGTTCAATGTCTTGCCGACTCGCGGAATGGGAGTATGGCGCGCACACCTCAAGACTCCCGAAGGTTGGGAATTGATCGGCTGGAAGTCGCCGGTCCGTGGTCCTGTGCACCCGGCGTTTGTCGATCTGGGCGAGCCCAGCGGCCTGGGCTGGCTCGACGGGTTTGATGAGCTGCTCGCGCGCTGCGGCCTGGAGAGCAACGGCGCGCCGGAGTTTGACGATACAACGGAGCGGGTCAAATACCCGCTCCACGGCCGCATTGCCAACAAGCCGGCCCATCGTTTGGACCTGACCATTGACACCCAGAAGCAGGAGATCAAGCTGGTCGGGATTGTGGAAGAGACGCGCTTCCACTTTTTCAAGCTGCGGCTCACCTCGACGGTGACCACGAAATTCGGCAGCACGGCCCTGTCGATTCACGACGAGGTTGAGAACTTTTCGGCCAGCCCGACGACGGCGCAGCTCTTGTACCACGTCAATTTCGGCCTGCCGCTCTTGGACGGCGGGTCGCGGGTGGTCGTGCCGGTGAAGACACTCGTGCCGCGCAACGCCCATGCGGCGAGCGGAATCAAGACTTGGGACAGCTACTCCGCGCCTGAGCCGGGCTTCGAGGAGATGGTGTATTTCTTTGAGCTCTTCGCGGCCGACGACGGCCAGACGCGGGCCCTGTTGAAGAACGCCCATTCCACCCGCGGCGTCAGTCTCATGTTCAATACGAAGCAGCTCCCTTGCTTTACCGTCTGGAAGAACACCACGGGCGAGCCCGACGGCTACGTGACTGGCCTCGAGCCCGGGACGAATTTCCCCAATCCGCGGAGCTTCGAGACCGCCAAGAACCGCGTCGTGAAGCTGGCCGGCGGCCAGAAGCAGACCTTTGACCTGACGCTTGAAGTGCACGGCTCGGCCGCCGATGTCACCGCCGCCGAGGCCGCCGTGACCAAACTCCAAGCGGGCCGCCCGCCCAAGATCCATCCCCAGCCGCTGCTGGACTGGTGCGCCTAGCTTCCAAGCGGCTTGCCGATCCGCCCGGCACCCTCATGCCCGACATCCTGCGATGGATGTGGCGTGATTACGAGGGAGTGGAGAGGAAATAGAACTTGAATTGCACATGACAGCAAATCGGCTCATCTATACGGCCAGCGTATTGCTGGTCTGCTTGCTGCTCGTGACCAGCGGAGCCGTGCTGATTCACACTTATCGTCAGCGGGCAATTGTGCAATCGTTGCTGAAGTTCGAAGGCACCGTCTATGCCTTGTACGGCGATTATCAGTACACGCCGCCGGCGACAGTTGCTGTTGACGGCGGTCTCTCGCTCGTCCTGGGAGCCGGTCAGCGCGTGCACGGTTTTTCGGTACGAGACGAGCCGTCACGGTTCCAGCGGTTGCTGGTGTCCATCTTCGGCGAACATGCCTGCGCTAAGGTGTCAGCAGTTTACTGGGACACAGAACCAGTCTCCGACAACGACCTCCAATTGCTAGACGGAATACCACAACTGAGAGAACTACACGTTGGCGGCACCAGCGTCACCGATGGCGGCCTAGTGCAGATCGCGCGCCTGCGGCATTTAACGGTGCTGGATCTGTCTTCGACGCGAGTTACATCCAGCGGCATTCGGCAGCTTGCCGCTTGTACCGAATTGCGCGAGCTCGACCTTTCCGGAACTGACGTTGACGAGCCGGATGTCGAGCGACTCAAACAGGCGATCCCCCACTGTGAAATCAAGAGATAGTAGCCCAGGGCTGGAGAAGGTCGCCTCGTTGGGGCAAACAATCGACTCAGCACACGAGTGTGCCCCTACCGCACCGCCTCGCTCGCCGGCACGAATCCCTCCGGCGGCTGCATCCGCCGGCGCGTGCGGCGGGGCGTCTTGGCGCTCGACCATTCCTTGGTCAGCGTCTCGAAGACGTCGGGCGATTCGTAGCGGACGACCGTGCGCCCGTCAGGCATCGGGCCGATCAGCCCGCGAAACACCGGCAGGCCCCGCAGCGACAGGTCGGTCGAGCAGTCGTCAATGCCGATCTGGGTGTGAATCTCAAGCAGCGGCTCCGTGGTGGGGTAGTCGCGAATGCGGAGCGTCCCGTCGGCGGCGCGGGTCACGACCCGCACCGTGTGCTTGATTGCCATGTAGTAAATCCTGTGCGGACCGGTCGGACATGCCCGACACGGCCGCGACTGGTAAAACCGCCCCCATCCCAGGCCCGCTGCCCGGCAAGGCGAGTTGCTAGTACGGTATCGGCCGCGAAAGTGCCACGGGCGCAAACTTGATCGGCCGGCCACTGCCATGCGTGCATTCGGCCCGATTGGCGCATCGCGTGCCAGCGGCACTGGCCGGCAGAACCCGAATGCTCGAAATGCGGGCTGAACAGGCAAAATCGGTAGTAGGGAGAACCGCAGCCGCAAGATCGCCATTCGTGGCTAGCGCAGCGGCAGATACTCGACTCGGTTGCGCATTTCATCAGCGGTCATGATGGCCGCGATCAACTCCACGTCGCTGATCGCCTGACCGATCGTGATCTGAAGTTGATGGCCATAGACGGCCCCTGCAAATTCTCGTCCCGCGTCGGCCCACTCGTGCGCGATTCTCAGGAAATCCACGTCCTGTGTATAGACAATTCGCCCGAGCTGCGTGGCCCGCTGAAGAATCAACTCGTCGTCCCAAGTTGTGCTCCCATCTTCGACCGTCGTCAGCACGTCGATGCCACGAGCGCGCAGGCCGTCGCGTATCGCCGAGTGAATGTGGTGATCGAGGTAGAGCGGCAAACTCACGGCCGCAGTCCCAATTGACGGGCCTTGGCGAGAACGGCTGATGGACCCGATTCTTGCCGCATGGCTTCCACCTCGGCAATTTGCTCGGCGATCTGGCGATCCATTTCTTCGTGATGGTCGAAATAGTAAGCCAGGGCTGAGTGAATCTGGCCGCGCGAAAGATGCGGGTGCTGCCGATGAATTTCGTCCGCTTCCCAGCGGTGAGCCACGTAGTCCATGGCAATTTCAATCACCTTGGTTCTGGCGCCGGCGATGATTGGCACTCCAGTGTCGGTAAACGCAAGGTGGGCATAGGCAACGGTGGACATGGCAACGACCTTTGATCGCGAATTGGCAACCGCTATCCCATTCTACCACCGCCAACCGTTGTCCATGTCGTTGACGCCCCTTTCCAACCGCGGCTAGACTGGACCGCTTGTTTCGCCCTGTTTTCCCGCTCCATTGCCTGCCCATCCGCTATGTCCGTCGCCGCCCCTTCCACCAGCATCGAACTATTGGCCATCAATACGATCCGCACGCTCAGCATGGACGCCGTGCAGAAGGCCAACTGCGGCCATCCCGGCACGCCGATGGCCCTGGCGCCGCTGGCCTACAAAATCTGGCAAGACAACCTCCGTTACGATCCCAGCCAGCCGCTCTGGCCCTGCCGCGACCGGTTCGTGCTCTCATGCGGGCACGCGTCGATGCTGCTCTACTCGGTCCTGCACCTGACGGGCGTTCGCAAGGTTGATCACCACGGGCAATTGCAGGACGGCCCTTCGATCACACTCGAAGACATCAAGAACTTCCGCCAGCTCCATAGCCCGTGTGCCGGCCATCCCGAATATGGCGAGGCGGCCGGCATCGAAACGACCACCGGCCCGCTCGGCCAGGGCGTGGGCGCCAGCGTCGGCATGGCGATCGCCGCCAAATGGCTGGCTGCGCGGTACAACCGGCCGGGTTTCGACCTCTTCGAGAACAAAGTTTATGTGCTGTGCAGCGACGGCGACCTTATGGAAGGCATTTCCGGTGAAGCCGCCTCAACCGCCGGCCACCTCAAGCTCAACAACTTGATTTGGCTTTACGACGACAACACGATCACGATCGAAGGCCATACCGAGCTGGCCTTCAGTGAGGACGTGGC
>JAKEHX010000214.1 GCA_022614795.1 Planctomycetaceae bacterium
CGCTGAAGGCATGTTCGAGCGAACGGAGTGCCCAATCGATCCCCTCCACTTCGCTGAGTAGCGGCGGCCGCAGCAGCACGAACGCCCGCACCGCGATGCCACCTGCCAGGAGAAACTCGACCGCCCGGTCAAAGTCGTCCAAGGTCATCCGCTTGTGGAGCGCGGCCAAAGCCTGGGGATGCACGGTCTCCAGGCCGAGGGCCACTTCCAGCCGCGTTTGGAGCTGCTTGTGAAATCGCAAACAATCTTTGCCGCACATCCGCGGGTGATTTTCGACGATCACGTTGGCAAATCCGCACACTCGCTGGCAAATCGCGGCATGGTCGCTGCGAGGAATTGCCAGCGGATCGAAAAAGTTGCCGCTGTTGTAGAGCTTGATGTGCTCCGCCGCGGGGAGGCGAGCCAAGGCATGGCCAATCTGAGCGGGAATTGCTCCCGCCGGCACCGGATCGTCCGTGGTGTTCTTCCACAAGTCGCACATCAGGCACTTGAGCGGGCACTCGCGATTGGTGAGGAAAATCGTCGCCACTTGGACGATCGTGCCGCTGGCGGACCGTTCGGGTTCGACGAGCGACGCCCAAGCAGCCTGCGGATCGACCCGGTTCTTCGGTCCGCGCGCGGCCAGCACCTCGCGCTCGGTCGGCAGTCGCAGCAGGCTACTCATACAGCAGGCTACTCATACAGGGCGGCGAATGCCTTTCGATAGGCGGCTTCCTGGTCGGGAAACACGCGGGAAAAGCCTTGCTCCGCCAGCGCCCCCCGCTGAAATCGCCGTTTTTCAAAGACGGGCATTGCCATTCCCGTCACAGCCGCCACGCCCCGCCGCGCGATCTGCCCCTTCAGATCATACAGCCGCTGGTGATCCCAGCCGGTCAATTCGACAAACGGGATCCCTTCGGCGACTTCAATCACATTCGGCAGGGCATAGGGGCTGAAGCCGGAAAAACCGTGGCGGCGGGCCGGGGCGTACGTTCGCACGTGCCCGCGGCTTTGGCCTCCTGAATAGGTCAGCGAGTGTTTGACCGCCTCGACGCCCCAACCTTCGTGATAGAGCAAGCGGTTGTTGAGCACGCTGCGAATCGTCAATTCGGGGTTTTCCTCGATCGGATAGTCCTTGAGGTTTTCGTCGCCGCCGTCGCCATCGACGAGATACTTCCAATCCGGATAACGCTGGCGAATGCCGCGGCACAGGGCCAGAGCCATCGTGGCCGACTGCACGTCGAGCGGCTTATAGTCCTCGGTGACGCCGATCGCTTCGCGGTAGTCGAGCTGTGCGCGGCTGGCTTCGATCGGCTCCAGCAAAAAGCTGAGTTTTACCTCGTCTAGAAATGCCTGGGCCTGTCGCAGGTCGTCGCCGCCGCCATCGACCGCCAGCGTGAACGCTTTGAGCCGGGCGGGGCTTTCTCCCCGTGCGAGCAGCAAATGATAAAGGACCAGCAGCATCGCGCCGCTGTCGATGCCACCCGAAAACAGGACGCCGATCGGGGCCGCCGGTTCGATCCGCGCCAGCCAGCGGCTGACTTCGTTGGCCAGTGTGCCAATGTAAGCCCGGCCGATTGTCTCCAGGTCGGTTCCCAGCTGATTGGGCTTGGGCGTCAGAAAGCGGACGTTTTTGGGATTGGGGTCCGGGCAGCCGATGAGCGACAACTCGACGACGTAGTGGGCGGGAACCATCCGCGTATAGGAAGGATGGAATTGGTCTGCGAGCGTTTCGCTCTTTAAAAAGGCATGAATCTCGTCGATGCGCTCCGCCACGACGAGGCACGGTCCCTCGGCCCGCTTGGCCAGAAAATAGCGCATGGGCCGGCCGATCGAACGGGCCATGCGGACCGTCTGCCCCTGTTTGTGAATCAGGGCAAACTGGCCATCGATCTGGCGCACTTGCTGCGGATCGCCCGAGCCGACGCGCCGAAGGGCTTCATCCAGCGACATGTTCAGCAGCACATTCGCTGCGGGATCGAGCAAATCGACGAGTCGTTCGATTGGAACGGTATGCAAGGGAAGCACTCCCGATATGAATGCCTAATCATCACCGAGTCCTTCCGCCGCGTATTCTGTCACCAATTGAACCGCTCGCCCACCGGGGACTGTGTTCGTGCCGGGCCGGCCGCTACCATCGATTCACGGCAGTCATGCGGCGGCGAATCGAGGAAATGAGTATGAGCCGAAATTCGCGGTGGATGGCGGTGGGGCTCGTCCTGGTCGTGGCAATGATCGGCCTCGTGTGGTTCGTGTTGCAGAATGGAGGCGGGCCGGGCGTTTCCTTGACGGCTGAGCAGGCACAGGCGCTAATCCACGCGAAGAACGTCGGCTTGGGGCATTTGGAGAATCAGAAGCTCGACGAAGGTTTGTCGGCGTTCACCCAGATCCTGGCGCAAGTGCCGGACGATCCGCTGGGGCCGCGCAACATTGCGGTCGCGCGGGTGCTGGCCCTGGGGGACAATGAGGAACCCGCGCCGCAAGACAAGGTTGCCGCTGCCAACGAAGCCCTGGCCAGGTTGGCACAGCTCGAGGGCCAAACGGCTGAATACCATTGGCTGGCGTTGCGCGCGGCGCTGGCGGCCGAGGACTTCGCCGCCGCGGAAACGCACCTGGCTGCATTAGAGAAGAGTTCTCCGGACGATCCGGCGGTTTGGTATGCGCGGTTTCGAGCAGGCCGACTGGCCAGTGGACGGGAAGTCGATCCTCAAGCCGCTGCTGCGCTAACCAAGGCATTCGAGCTGCGTCCTGGCAATGCCTGGCTCTTGGTCGAGTGGCTGCGGACGATCGGTTCGCAGCTCAGCGATGCGGTCGATGTCTTGCCCGCCGGGGAAGCTGAGCGGGCGGCGGCGATTGCCGAGCTGCAAAAGCGGTTCGCGCGGTTGCCCGAGCAACTTGCCGCGGCCCGGCTCACCGCGGCGGCCTTCGCGCCGGTTATCCAAGCGCATGCTCGCGCCGACGTGCTGGCATTGCTGGACCAGGCGACTGGTGCGGCCCGGCAGAGCGATTTTCAGACCGCGGCGACCCAGATGCGGATTCTCGCCAACGTGCTCCTGGCTCATGCCGCGCCCGACCAGCAGAGCGTGCGGCGGCATCCGCTGGAGTTCGTGCTGGACGTTTTCAAGCCGGAATTTTACGTCGCAGCTCAAGTCACGGAGGGACAAGCGCCGACGGCGATCGACGTGCGCTTCGCCGCCGCCAGCGCCTGGCAAATCCCGCCCGAGCTCCACGACCAACTCGGTGAAATCCGCGATCTGGCGCTGGCCGATTTCGACCTGGACCGGCGGCTGGACCTCGTCGTCCTCGGGCCCAGCAAGGTTGCCGTTTGGAGCCGAAAGGAAGATGGCCCCTGGCAAGAAGCGGCCTCTGTTGCGGCCGAAGGATTTCAGCGGCTCGTCGTGCAGGACCTGGACGCGGATTTCGACGAAACCACAATCGCCGTGAACGGTCCGGTGGGTCCGCGGCTGTCGGGAACTGCTGCGGGTGCAATCAATGTCTGTCCGTCGGCCGACGTTGACGTTGTGCTCTACGGCGAGCCTGGCGTGGCGCTCTTCGAAAATCGCTACGAGGCAGCGAGCCGCCAGCGCACGCTCGTTCCCATTGCCGCCGACAAATTGCCGGCGGAGCAGCTATCGGTACTTGCGCTGACTTGTGCTGATCTTGAAGCCGACGGCGATCTCGACTTGGTGCTGGGCGCCACGACCGGACTGCGGCTATGGCGCAACAACGGCGAGTGGAAATTCGCCGATATGTCGTCGCAGTCGGTATTGCCGGAGCAGCTCAGCGACACGGCCCAGCTCGTCGCGTTTGACTGGGACCGCGACGTCGATATTGACGTGCTCGTTGCCGCGCCCAGCGGCGGCGGCTGGCTGGAGAATCTGCGGCACGGCCAGTTTCGCTGGCGGCCGTTTGCCGATGAATTGCCGGACTTGCAAGCGTCGCGCGCGATCGCACCGATCGATCCGGACGGCAACGCCACCTGGGACCTGCTGGTCGGCGGCCAACAAGGGATTCGTTTTGTCCCCGTCAAGAGTCCGCCGCGCGGCGCATTGCGCACGGAGCAGCCCGTCGCCGCGGCCAACCTGCCAGCCGAGAGCCTGGTCACCTGGGAATATGACAACGACGGCTGGGAGGACTGCCTGGCCTGGTCGCCGACGGAAGTGCGGCTCTTGCGGGGAACCGGCGGCGGGAAGTTTCAAGCGGCTGATCTGCTCGCGAGCGCGCCGCAGACGATAACGCAGGCGGCAGCGGGTGACCTCGACAATGACGGCGACGAAGACCTGGCGCTGGTGGCCGGCGGCCGCGTGAACCTCTTGGAGAACCAAGGCGGGAACAAAAACCATTGGATCGACGTCACGCTTCAGGCCCAGCAGATCAAGGGGCAGCAGCTTTCGCCCAGTGGGCGAGTGTCGCCCTACGGATTGGGATCGCTTTTGGAATTGAAGGCGGGACAGCGCTATCAGGCGCGGATGGTGCGCGGGCAAACGACGCATTTCGGCCTGGGCCATGAGCCAGTGGCCGACGTGATCCGCGTCGGCTGGCTCAACGGTGTGCCGCAGAACATCATCCGCCCGCCGGCCGATTCTTTCGTTTGCGAAGAGCAGCTGCTAAATACGTCGTGCCCATACTTATTTGCCTGGGACGGCGAACGCTTCGTGTTCGTCACCGATCTGCTCTGGAATGCCCCGCTGGGACTGCAACTGGCCGCAGGGCAGCTCGCGCCCTGGCGAGACTGGGAATATGTCAAGATCCCCGGCGAGCAGCTCCAGGCGAAGGACGGCCAGTACCTCTTGCAGGCAACCGCGGAGTTGTGGGAAGCCGATTATTTCGACCACGTGCGGCTGATTGCGGTCGATCATCTGGCGGATGTCGAGGTGTATTCCAACGAGAAGGTAGGCCCGCGCGAGATCGCCGAATTCAAAATCCACACGGTCCGCCAGCCTCGCACGCCGATTGCCGCCCGCAATAGCGCCGGCCGCGATTTGCTCCCCGACATTGCGGCGCAAGATGGAATCTATGCCGCACCGCACCAGCGGAAGCTGCGGCAGGGTGTAGTCGAAGACCATTGGATCGAGCTGGACCTGGGCGATCTCGTCGGCAACCAGCGCGTTACGCTCTTCCTCACCGGCTGGGTCTATCCGGCGGCCACTTCGATCAACGTCGCCCTTTCGCAGGGAGGGAGCCTCGCGCCCCCCCAGCCGCCGTCGCTCGAAGCGCCCGATGGGACGGGCGGCTGGAAGACCGTTCTGCCGTTTATGGGCTTTCCGGGAGGCAAGACCAAGACAATCGCGGTGGAGTTGCCGGCAGATATGTTCCAAGTTCCAAGTTCCAAGTTCCAAGTTCCAAGTCCAAAGTTCCAAGCCCGCCTCCGCATCCGCACAACAATGGAATTCTATTGGGATCAAATCTTCTTCACTGTGGATGAAGCGCCGGCTGAAGTGCGTACGACGGAGCTGAAACTAGTCTCGGCCGATCTTCACGAGCGAGGGTTTTCACGCGTGGTCCGCGACGGATCGAATGGACCGGAAAAGTTTATCTACGACGACGTTTCGCGGACACCCAAGTGGCCGCCCATGCTGGGCCGCTTTACACGCTATGGCGATGTGCTCGAGCTACTTACTGCTCGCGACGATCGCCTGCTGGTGATGGGCGCCGGCGACGAAACGACCCTCCGCTTTGCCGCGATCGACCCGCCCCCGGCCGGCTGGAAAAGGGATTTCCTGCTCTACTCGGTCGGCTGGGACAAAGATGCGAATCTCGAGACCGTGCTGGGCCAATCGTCCGAGCCGTTGCCGTTTGCCCAGATGACCGCCTACCCCTGGCGGGCGGCGGAACAGACGCCCGATTCGCCCGACTATCGCGAATACCTGCGGAAATACCAAACCCGCCAGCAGTCGGCTGCGTATCTGGACGCAGTGCGGCGGGTCATTCCGTAGTTGATAAGCGCCACAAGTTGATAAGGGCCACAGTTCAGGCGGGACTTCCTGAAGTCTGGCGACTTCAGCTACGTGTTCACTTCCCGCTGTTTGACGCAGTTTCACCGTTCACTATAGTGAACTGCATGGCGTCCATCCCATCCACCAGCGAGGCTCCCGCTCCACCGGCCACGCCGCGCCCACGAACCGAGCGCAAGCCTTACGTCCCGGCCATCACGCCGGGTCTGCGCAAGCTGTTCGTCGTCGTGCTGGCTCTGTTGGCGCTGCTGGGCGCCAACTCCGTCTACCTGCTCAGCGTCACCGTGCTCGAAGCGGTCACCGGGCACGTCTATCAGAACTACTTTTACCAGCTCATGTTCCTGGGCCACGTGCTGCTGGGGTTGGTCTTGATTGCGCCGTTTCTGGTTTTCGGCTTGCAGCACATGCGCAACAGCTGGCAGCGGAAGAACCGCCGGGCCGTGCGCGTGGGCTACGCCCTCTTCACCGCCTCGATTGTCGTGCTGGTCACCGGCGTGCTCCTGGTGCGGGTTGGCGGCATCGACCTGAAACATCCCACGGTCCGCTCGGCGGTCTATTGGCTGCACATCCTGGTGCCGCTGTTCGCCGGGTGGCTGTATTGGCTCCACCGCCTGGCCGGCCCGCCCATCAAATGGCGCGTGGGCCTGGGCTATATCGGCGTCGTCGGAGCGGCCGTGCTGGCAATGATCGCCCTGCACTCGCAAGATCCGCGGAAATGGAACGTGGCGGGGCCGAAAGAGGGCGCGAAGTACTTCGAGCCGTCGCTCGCCCGCACCGCGACCGGCAATTTCATTCCCGCCCGGACGCTGATGATGGACGACTACTGCAAAAAGTGCCATCCCGACGTCCACGCCCGCTGGAGCGACAGCGTGCACCGCTTCAGCTCATTCAACAATGCCGCCTATCTGGCCAGCATCAAGGAAACCCGCGAAGTCTCGCTCAAGCGCGACGGCAGCGTGCAGGCCTCACGCTGGTGTGCCGGCTGCCACGACCCGGTCCCCTTCTTTAGCGGCGCGTTCGACGACGCGAAGTACGACATCCTGAAACATCCCACGGCCCACGCGGGGATCACGTGCACGAGTTGCCACGCCATTACGCACGTCAACAGCACGCGCGGCAACGGCGACTACACGATCGAAGAGCCCGAGCATTACCCGTTCGCGACCAGCGACAACGCGGTGCTCCAGTGGATCAACAACCAACTGGTCAAGGCCAAGCCGGCCCTGCACAAGAAGACGTTTCTCAAGGACTTCCACAAGACCGAGGAGTTTTGTTCGACCTGTCACAAGGTCAGCCTGCCGCGCGAGCTGAACCACTACAAGGAGTTCCTCCGCGGCCAGAACCACTACGACTCATACGTTCTCAGCGGCGTCTCGGGGCACGGCATCCGCAGCTTCTATTACCCGCCGGAAGCCAAGACGAATTGCGCCCAGTGCCACATGCCGACGAAGAAATCCAGCGACTTTGGGGCAAAATTCTTCGACGCCTCGGGCAGCCTCACCGTCCACGACCACCTGTTCCCGGCCGCCAACTCTGGCGTGGCCTGGCTGCGCAACAAACCCGAGATCATCGCGGCCCATCAGGAGTTCATGAAGGACGTCGTGCGGATCGATCTCTTCGGCGTCCGCGAAGAGGGACAGATCGACGGCAAGCTGCACGCGCCGCTGCGGCCTGCTGTCCCGACGCTCCAGCCCGGGCAGGAATATCTGCTGGAAACGGTC
>JAKEHX010000215.1 GCA_022614795.1 Planctomycetaceae bacterium
CCAGCCGCTGTGGGAGCACCACTGGGATCTCGGTGGCATGTATCGCGTCTGCCAGCCGCATGTCACCCAGGATGGAAAGATCGCCTATGGCACGCCGATGATGGAAGGGACGAAGCTCCTGTCGCTCACCAAGGGCGGCGACGCGTGGACCGCGACCGAAGAGTGGACCTGCAAAGACCTCAAGCCCTCTTTCAACGATTTCGTTGAGCACAACGGGCACCTCTACGGCTTCGACGGGCCAATCTTTTCGTGCATCGACCTGGCGACGGGCAAGAAAGCATGGCAGAAGGGGCGCTATGGCCACGGGCAGGTGCTGCTGCTGGCCGATCAGGGCCTCTTGCTTGTCGTCTCTGAGAAGGGCGAGCTGGTGCTGCTCGAAGCCAGCCCGAAGAACCTTGTGGAGCGTGCCAAGATCAAGGCACTCAAGGGCAAGACTTGGAACCACCCAGTGCTGACAGGCTCGAAGCTGCTGGTCCGCAACGACGAAGAGATGGCGTGTTTTGAGTTGGAAAAATGATTGGAAGCTGCTGCAAAACCTGTAGCTGAAGTCGCCAGACTTCAGGAATGCAGCTGCCCAACCAAGCCTCACTGGCAGCGAAGTTTGCTGGGTCAACGAGGTTCAGTTACAGTTCTTGTAGCCACTACGTATCCGGACATTTCGATGATGGCCGCTGCGACAACTTCACCACCCCCCTACGAGCTCGTCGATTTTGCGGCCCTGCCCGGCGTGCCCTGCCCGTGCGGCACGGCCCGGCGGGGGCTGGCGGACGTCGACGACTTCCCCGGCACGATCCATGTCACGGAAATCGCCCTCGATAACGCGCTCCACTACCACAAGCGGCTGACCGAGACTTACTACTTCCTGGAGTGCGAGCCAGGCGCCCAGATGCAGCTCAACGACGAGGTGCTCGATGTGCGGCCGGGAACCTGCATCATGATCCGCCCCCTCACGCGGCACCGGGCGATCGGGCGGATGAGGGTCCTGATCGTCGTCTATCCCAAGTTCGACCCAGCCGACGAGTGGTTCGACTGACGGGATTGTAACTTCGCGCCATGCCGTCGCAGCAACCCATTGCCTGGCAATGAGTTACGTCAATAATTGTTCAGACAATTATTTGCCGATTTCCAGGTTCTGCTAGTTGCCTGTCCGTGGTCGGTCCCGTATCTTGATGGTGGCATCCCGCCTGTTGCTGCGGCTAATTGCACGCCCGACCCTGAAGCGGCCCAGCTCCCACCGAAAACGCTCGCGAGTCCGCCATGAAACGCCCCTGGATGGCCCCCTTGCTGGCCCTGTCCGTCGCGACGCTTGTTTGGACAACCTTTTGCCCCGCACTTACCGCAGCAGATATCGATCCGCTCGACTGGCCCTACTGGCGCGGCCCGGAAGGCAACAGCATCTCGCGCGAGACAGGCCTGCCCGACTCGATCAATCCCAACGGCAAGCCGGGGTCGGACGACGGCAGCAACCTGCTCTGGAAACGGGACGACCTGGGGGGCCGCAGCACGCCGATCGTCATGCGCGGCAAGCTCTACACGATTCTGCGCGCCGATCCCGGCACGCCGAAAGAAGGTGAGCGGGTCGTCTGCATCGACGCCGCCACGGGCGAGAACATCTGGCAATCGCGCCACAACGTCTGGTCGAGCGAAGTGCCCGACACCCGTGTCGGCTGGTCGAGCGTCGTCGGCGATCCTGAAACGGGCCGCGTTTACGCCCTCGGCGCCTGCGGCCTCTTCGAATGCTACGAAGGCGACACCGGTAAGATCGTCTGGTCGATTCCCCTGCACGAGCAGCTCGGCGTCCTTTCGACCTATGGCGGCCGGACGAACTTCCCCGTGGTCGCCGATGACCTCGTGGTCCTCGGCTCGGTCGTCATCGGCTGGGGGGACATGGCCGTCCCCGCTCACCGTTTCATCGGCTTCGACAAGGCGACAGGCGTCATCCGCTGGTTCGTCAGCACCCGCCTCCGCCCCGAAGACACCATCTATAGCGGCCCCGCCCTCGCCGTGGTCAACGGCCAGAAACTCTTGATCTCCGGCTCGGGCGATGGCTGGCTCTACGCTCTCCAGCCGCGGACCGGCAAGATCGTCTGGGAATATCGGCTTTCGCGCCGCGGGTTGAATGTCGCACCGACGTACGCCGACGGCGTCGTCTATATGGGACACGACGAAGAGAACCCGACCGGCACGCTCCGCGGCGCTTTGGCGGCGGTCAAGGCCGACGGCAAGGGGGACGTGACGGCGACGCACGAACTTTGGAAGAAGGAGGGCATCGGCGTTGGACGCAGCGCGGTGCTCAAAGTGGACGACCGCATCTACGTGTGCGATCCCAGCAAGATGCTGGTGATGGAGGCCGAAACGGGCAAGCCAATCGGCCGTCCCGCGCAGCTAGGCACGATCAACTTCGCCTCGCCGGTCTTTGCCGATGGAAAGATCTTCCACGTCGAACAAAACCGCCGCTGGTACATTCTGACGCCCGACGAACGTAGCGGCGTCGTCGGCGACTTTCGCGGCAGCGCGCGGGCCCGCAACAAAACTACGGGACCAACCTCGGGCGATTTTCCCTCGGGCGACGAGTGCCTCGCTTCGCCGGTCGTTTCCCACGGCCGGTTGTACCTGCTGACCACCGGCGCCCTTTATTGCTTCGAAGACAAGAAAAAACAGCACGGCGCGACGGAGCCTCTAGCCGCTGCCGAAGAAACGCCCGTCAGCGCGGACGACAAGCCGGCGCAGCTCCAAGTGGTCCCCGCCGAGCTGCTCCTGCGGCCTGGCCAGAAGCAGCAATTCACCGTCCGCCTCTTCAATAGCCGCGGCCAGTTCCTCAAGGAGTCGCCCGCGGCCTTTACCGTGCTCGGAGACGGCAAGATCACCGACAGCGGCGAGTATTCATCGGCCGCGGAGGCCTCGCCGACCGCCGTCATCATCACGGCCAAGGCGGGCGATTTAACTGGCCGCGCGCGAATCCGCATCGTTCCGCCGCTCCCCTGGAAGTTCGACTTTGAAGGGCTGACCGACGCCCCGCTCCCCTGGGTCGGCATTCGCTATCGGCACGTCGCCCGCCAAATGGACGGCGGCACGGTGCTTGCGAAGATTACGACAATTCCCAAGGGGACCAAGAGCCGCGGGTCGTTCGGACCGAGCGACCTGTCGGACTACACGACCCAGGCCGATATCAAGATCGCCGCCGCGGCCAACGGCAAGCTTCCCACCGCCGGGATCATCGCCCAGGGCTACACGCTCGAAATGTCGGGCGAGAACCACTGGCTCAAGATTTATAGTTGGGGCTCGCACGACAAGCGGACGTTCAAGGAGCTGCCGTTCAACCCCGAGCCGAACGTCTGGTACACGCTCAAGCTGCGGGCGGCCAACGTCGACGGCAAGGCCCAGCTTCAGGGGAAACTCTGGAAGCGCGACGAGAGCGAGCCCGAGGTTTGGACCATCGAGATGGTCGACTCCGTCCCGAACACCCACGGCGCGCCCGGCATGGCGGGCGACTCGACCAACGCCGAGGTCTATTTCGACAACGTCAGCGTCGTTTCAAATTCCGCGAATTAAATAAGTCCGCACTGTATAGAAGTCCGCACTGTACAAGCGGCCGTAGCGGAAGTCGCCAGACTTCCGGCTCCGTTCGCGAGCACATCACCCGAATTCTGGCGAATTCGGCTACGATTTGGAGACTGTGACAATGGATGCCACCAAGGCCCTTGTGGCCATTTGCAGCTCGGTTCTGTTGGGAATGTTCGCCTC
>JAKEHX010000216.1 GCA_022614795.1 Planctomycetaceae bacterium
AGGGCCTGCGGCGCGACGGTCGTTGCATCGCGGCTGCCCGTCACCATGCCTTGCTCGGCGAAATCGAACACGGCCAGCGAACCGGGCGTGAGCGTGCGGAGAAGGGGAAGATAAATGCTGCGGTGCGGGCTCTTGGCCGCGGTTTCTAGAATGCCGCGAGCCTCGGGTCCGTTGTTGCGCAACTCGATCACCTGAAAACCCTTGATGGGCGAGGCTTCCGGCCGCGTGAGATCGAGCTGGCCCGCAGCAGCAAGCATCGCGTCGCGAATCTCCTCCGCCTCGAGCCGCCGCGGGCTGTGCCGCCAGACCAGGCGATTGGCCGGATCGACGGCCAGTTGTGCATCCGTCGCCTCGGACGAAAGCTGATACGCGCGGCTGAGCACGATCTGCCGAACGAGCTTTTTCACCGACCAGTTTTCGGCGATGAACCGGCCGGCCAGATGGTCGAGCAGCTCGGGATGCGACGGCCGATCCCCTGTGACGCCGAAGTTATCGACCGTTTTTACCAGGCCCTGGTCGAAGAGGTGCTGCCAAATGCGGTTGGCCATCACCCGCGGCGGCAGCGGATTCTGCTTGCTCGTCAGCCAGTAGGCCAACTCCAAGCGGCCGCTTTGCTGCGGGTTGATCGGGCGGCTATCGGGCACGCTGATCAGCGACAGATATCCGCGGGGCACGACGGGGCCGAGCTTTTCCGCTTCGCCGCGGATGCGGATTTCGGTATCGGCCGGCGATTTGGCGTCGCGGACGCCCAACGCCACCGGGCCATTGGCCGCTGGATCGGAAAGCGCCAGCAACTCGGCCTGCGCCTTGTTCATCCGCTGGCGGAACTGAAACTGCTTGGGCCTGCCGTTGGCTTGGATTTCCAAGCCTTCGGGCGTGCCTTGAATGGCCTGGAACTCCTTACGGGCCGTCTCAAACGCCAGCTTCGCGGCGGCGATCTTTTCTTCCGAAACCGCGCTACCGGTGGGGTTTGGGTTGATGTCCACCAGCAGTGTCGAGTCGTAATAGTCGAGTCCGCCGCCCCCCATCTTGTTTCGCAGGCCGGCGCACAGGTCGGTGCTGCGGAAGATGCCGGCCAGGGCGTAGTAATCGGTGGTCGAAGTCGGATCGAACTTGTGATCGTGGCAGCGAGCGCAGCTCACGGTCAGCCCGAGTACGGCCCGGCTGACGGTGTCGATCTGCTCATCGACGTTGTCCATGATGTAGCGGACTTTGAACCGCTGGTTCACGTCCTTCACGCCAATCGCCAGAAAGCCAGTCGCCACAAGCTGCTCGGTCTTTTCGCGCGGCGAATTAGCGGGCAGCAGGTCGCCGGCAATCTGCTCGCGGAGGAACTGATCGTAAGGCTTGTCGGCGTTGAAGGCGTCGATGACGTAGTCGCGATACCGCCAAGCGTGCGGATAGGGTAGGTTGCGAGCCGAGCCAGTCGATTCGCCGTAGCGGGCCACATCGAGCCAATGCCGGCCCCAGCGTTCGCCGTAGGCAGCCGACGAAAGCAGCCGATCGACAACCTTGGTGAAAGCCTCGGCCGATTCGTCGGCCAGGAAAGCATCGACCTCGGCCAACGTCGGCGGCAGGCCCGTCAGGTCAAACGTCACGCGGCGGATGAGCGAGACCTTGTCGGCATCGCCCACCGGCTGCAACGATTTCTGCTCCAGCGCGGCTAAGATGAAGCGGTCGATGTCGCCGCGCACCCAGGCTTCGTTTTGCACCGTGGGAGGCGCGGGCGATTTAAGCGGCTGCCAGGCCCAGTGCGATTGGCGCAGGCGGGCATACTCGGCTTCGGACTGTCCCAGATCAGCGGGTAACTTCTCCGCCGGCCAAGCCGCGCCGTCTTGAATCCATTTGGTCAAGTCGGCGATCTGGTCTTCGGAGAGCTGCTTCTCCGGCGGCATCTTGAGGTCTTTGTCGGTGTAGCTGACAGCGCGGAGCAGCAGGCTGCTCGCCACATCGCCCGGCACGATCGCCGACCCGCGGCCGCCGCCGGTGATCAAGCCATTGCGGTCATCGACCCGCAGTCCCCCCTTGGAGTTCGTGTTGGCTGAGTGGCAGTTGAAGCAGTTTTGCACGAGGACCGGGCGGACCCGCGTCTCGAAGAATTCGAGACGCGCCGCGTCCTGGCCGTCGTCGGCATTCGCTGGCCCGGCAAAAACCAGTGCAGCAAAAGCCGCCAAAATCACACGTTGAGAAAATCCCTGCATGGTCGATTCCTGACGTAGGTCGGTCGCTTGCCGGGTGCCTCTCTGGTTATCGGCTGGATAACGAGAGCACCACATCATCGCTAGCGGGAACATCGAAGGTCAATCCAGAGGTCTCGAATTGAAGAAAGCGGTGGTTCAGCGCCTCGGCTGCTTTGGCCCGCGACGAATCATCGTCATCGGACAAGACAATGCGAGCCTGATACTTGCCTTCTACAGCGCCTGAGCGGATGTCGCCTCCTTGCAGTGTCTCAAGCGCGAAGCTGCCGTCGCTGGCAATCTGGCCATAAGCACGAACATTGGCGTCTGTCACTAGCGCCGCCTCGATCGTATGTCCGGACAGGTTCTGGACTTTACCGCCCGAGAGTTCTACTTGCCCCTCGACCGGATAGGTCACGGGGCCGCTCGGCCCAAAACAGCCGCTCGCAGTGGACGCGAACAGCAGCAGGATTGCGGCGGGAAAATAACGAGCATTCATGCGATCACCTTGTTTTTCTCGTTCCATCAAGTGGCGGCCTGGATTAATAGTCTTTCTGGATGATCTGACCGTCTGCCCGCGCGACCAAATACGAAAGGGTTTGCAGGTCGGCTTCGATCTTGAGCGCCCGGACGCTGCCATCGCAGAAGACAAACTGGCAGACGGTGGGGTGTGGCCCGCCGAAGCTGCTGTTGGCGGCGGGTGTCGTTTGGGCGTGGGGCGGCATCAGCGGGCGGACAGTGCCGTTAGGCACACCGTTGGCATTCAGGGCGATGCCCATCATCCGCCGGTGCGTGTTGCGGACGCCGCTGAAGACGCTGCGGTCCTCATTCTTGCCGCGGAGCGAGTTGGGGCGGACGTGCTTTTCGCCGAACAGCGTGGTGTTCGAGCTGCCGTCGAGAATGTCGGCCAGCGTGGTCTGTCCCGACCAGGAGACAACCTTCCACTCGCCCGACGAATCCTGCGCGACGTTGGGCATGTTCGGAATGAGCGCCCCGTTGGAAGCCGTGTACAGGGCCTCGGTCCCAAAGCTGGCGGCATAGTCAGTAAGCGATCCGCCTGGATTGGCGAAGTCGCCTTTGCTTAGCACGGGCCGCGGACGCGACGGGCAATAGTACGTGCTAATCAGCGGCTGATAGGCCTCGGGCTGTTGGAGCGAGGCACGCCGGGCGACATCCCAGCGGGCATACTGCGACTGGCCTTCGATGAACGGCAGGATCAGCGCCCCCCACGTGGCCCAGCCATTGGGCGTATCGGAGTTATCGCCGATGAAGGCCGGGGGCAGGAACCGCTTGGTGTCGTGAAAGGTATGGGATGCGATGCCGAGCTGCTTGAGGTTGTTGGCGCAATGCGTGCGGCGGCCTGACTCGCGCGCCGCTTGCACCGCAGGCAAGAGCAGCGCCACGAGGATGCCAATGATCGCGATGACGACCAGCAGCTCGACGAGCGTAAAGCCGCGGGGCGGACGACCACGGCCGATGGGATTTGCAGCGATATTCACAGTACGAAACTCCAGAGGATGAAACGATTGGGTTGGGTCGGTGGGCGTGGGAGGCTGCTACGGCAGCGGACGAGCCTCTCCCTCTCGTCCGCTGCGCGTAGCAGCCGACTGGCGAAGCGATTCCGGCGCTTGAGATGCTGCACGCGAGGCGATGCGGAGGCGTCCCTTGGAGGCATCTACTGCACGTTCGAAGGGCGCAGGCCAAGCATGGGAACCGATCGCCAAACTGCATGCGCAGACCTAGAGCGCGGGCGGCTTGCCGACTAGCTGGTGGGTGGTGGCGTCAGCTCGCACGGACAGCGACCCGCGAGGCAGCTTGCTACAAGCTGGACCTTACGGGCTAAAACGAGGACACTACCGTCCGGGAGAAGAAGCTGTGGCATCACAGCAAGTGGACGGATAAGCGGGTGACGTAGCATGCGTTGACTCCTTCCAGGAAGTCGTACGCGGGCCTCCGGTTGATCCAGTGAGCTACGCAGGTGGGAAACAACAGTCCGGCCGCTTGTCACGGCTCGGTGACGAAGTGAGTACGCACGCGTCGTATTGCGATTCGCGTGCCGAATCCGCGAAATAGCCTTTTTCGTCGTGCCAATGCCGGAGATTAGTGGCACCTATTTGGGAAAGAGCTCGTCCGTTAGGCAAGAAGCTCGAAAAAGACGAGCAAATATCACGGAAAGCGTCACATTTCACGGCCTCGTCTGTGATATGTACTGGCAGGGCCGGCTACGGCATTCGTTGGATGCGCTGGACGGCTTCCACGAGGCGATCGACTTCGCTCTTCGTGTTATAGAACGAGAGGGAGGGGCGGACGGTTGATTCGACGCCGAAGCGGCGGAGCGAGGGCTGCGAGCAGTGGTGGCCGGATCGGACGGCGATGCCTTCCTGGTCGAGCAGCCGGCCGATGTCTTCGGTCCGGCGATTGGGGAGCACGAACGAGAGGACGCCGACCTTTTCGCGAGCCGTGCCAATCAGCCGCAAGCCGCTAATGCTGGTCAGTCCTGCAGTAGCGTATTGCAGCAGTTCATGCTCGTAGGCGGCGATGTTCGGCAGGCCGAGGCGGCCGACGTAGTCGAGCGCGGCGCCCAGGCCGACGGCGTCGGCGATGTTGGGCGTGCCGGCTTCGAAGCGGGCGGGAGCTTCGGAATACGTCGTTTCCTCGAACGTCACGTTGCGGATCATGTTGCCGCCGCCTTGCCAGGGAGGCAGGATGTCGTGCAGCTCCTCCTTGATAAAGACCGCGCCGATGCCCGTTGGGCCAAAGATCTTGTGCCCCGAGACGACATAGAAATCGCAGCCGAGCTGTTGGACGTTGACCGGAATGTGGGCGACCGACTGGGCGCCGTCGATCAGCACGCGTGCGTTGTAGCGCTTGGCGATCTGCGTCATTTCGGCCACCGGCAGAATCGTGCCGAGGCTGTTGGAGGCGTGCGTGAGGGCGACGACTTTCGTGCGCGGGCCGAGCAGCTTTTGATACTCCTCCAGCATGACTTCGCCGTTGTCATTCACGGGGATCACGCGAATCACGGCCCCCTTTTCCTTGGCGATCATCTGCCAGGGAACGATGTTGGCGTGGTGCTCCAGCGTGGACATCACGATCTCGTCGCCCGACTGCAGGAATTTGCGGCCGAAGGTCTGTGTGATGAGGTTGATGCCTTCGGTCGTGCCACGAACGAAAACGATCTCTTTCACTGAAGACGCGCCAAGGAACGTTTGCACCTTTTGGCGAGCGCCCTCATAGGCGTCGGTGGCCCGGGCGGCCAGCGTGTGAGCGCCACGGTGGATGTTAGAGTTGTCGTTGGCATAGAAATTCGAGACCGCATCGATCACGGACTGCGGCTTTTGCGTGGTGGCGGCGTTGTCGAGCCAGGCCAGCGGCCTGCCGTGGATGTGCTGCCGCAGGATGGGGAAGTCGTCGCGAATGGCGGGCACATCGAGGGGGCGCGGTCCTGCGGAGGGAATGACGCGCCCGAGCGAGAGTTTTTCACGCAGACTCGTTCCAGGATCGCCGATGCATTGATTGCGGCCGCCAAAGTTTGGCTGGCGAATCTGCTGAATGAAGCCGGCCAAGCCAGGCGGATTGACCGCCGGTCCCGGCACTGCGGGCATGGCCGGAGTGACTGGAATTGAAGGAGTGCTGGGGATCGTACCGAAGCTGGGCATCTTGGCCAGTCCAGGCAGCGAACCGATTTCGGGCATCGCCGCCGGAGTTGGCTGCGATGGGATCTCGGGCATTCCTGGCGGCTCCGTCAGCGGCATAGCGCTCGCCTGCGGCACGGCGTTGTACATCCGCGTGGCGATCTGCGCGATCAAGTCAGGAGTGATTTCGTCCACGGCTTTGGTTCCGGCGTGTTACTTGGCTTTCGACTGGCGATGGTCGTAGTCGTGGTAGTAGCCGACTTCGACATTTTCGAGTACGCCGAGCGCGTCGTCGGTCAGCACCGCGCACGAGAAGTAAAGCGTCAGCAAGTACGAAGCGACGCCCAGGCTATCGAGCCCCATCAGCCGGGCGGAAAGGCTGGGGCTGATCTCGCCGGGAATTCCCGCCTGATGCAGGCCGACGACACCCTGGTCCACTTCGCCCACGCGGAGCAGCAGGATGCTGGTGGTGCCGAACCACTGGTTCGATTGATAGCGGCTCTTCATTTCGAGCTTGTCGCAGGGAACCAGCGGCACGCCGCGCCAGGTGATGACCGGCACGCCGAACAGGTTCATCGTCACGGGCGGGACGCCGCGCCAGGTGCATTCGCGCTCGAAGGCGGCGATCGCCTTGGGATGGGCCAGGAAGAAGGCCGGCTTCTTCCAGACGAGGGCGAGCAATTCGTCGAGGTCGTCGGGCGTCGGCGCGCCGTAGCGGGTGCTGATCCGCATCGCCGGATCGACCGAATGCGTGAGGCCGAACTTCTTGCTGTTGATCAGCTCCCACTCCTGCCGTTCCTTGATCCCTTCGATCGTCAGCCGCATTTGCTCTTCGAGCTGGTCGTAGGGGCCGTTGTAGAGGTCGGAGACGCGGGTATGGACGCGGACGACCGTCTGCACCGAGGAGAGCGAGTACTCGCGGGGATGAGCCGAATAATCCACGAAGGTCTCGGGAATTTCGACGTTTTCCGCAAAGCCGGAGACGAGGTCGATGTTCCGCTCGCCGTAGCGGTTGACGGTCGATTTCAGGGCCATGTGCTCTTCGATGGCCTTCTTGAAATCGTCCGCCAGGCTCGGCTGCTCGCCGAGAATGGTGTCCAGGTCCTTGCGCGAGAGCGTCAGCAGCACGCAGGGAGTGATCGTCCGCACCGTAATGTCGGAGGGCTTGTCGGAAGCGAGGTCGGTTTCGCCGAAGAACTCCCCTTCGGTCAGCAGGGCCATCCGCAGGTTGCTGCCATGCACGCCCTTGCTGAGCACCTCGACCTGTCCCTGGGCGATGATGAAAAACTTGCTCAGGTCTTCGCCTTCGACGATCAGCTTGTTGCCGAGCGAGACCTCTTCCTGCTTGAAGGCCTTGGCCATGCGGGCGATGAGCGCCTCGGGCAGCTTCGAGAAGAGCGGCACGCTGCGGACCGCCTCGGGGGCGAAGGAGTACGCGCCGTCACGCAAATCGACGCCGATCCGCTCGGCTTTGGTCAGCTCGACTTTGGTGCGATTGACGCGGTAGGTTCCGCCTTCGACATGCACCCAGGGCAGCAGGCTGAGCAGCCAGCGCGGGGTGATCGACATCATTTTGGGCGAAGTCTTGGTCGTGTTCGCCAGGTTTCGCGCGACCGCGGTCGTAACGCTGCGCTGCAGCAAACTGTCAGACATAGTTGGCTTCCTTCAGGATGGAATGAGCTCGCCTTGTTTCGTCAGATTCCCGAGCCATGCACGAAACCGTGCATTTCGCGGGCAGTGTAATCGTGGTAGTAGCCGACTTCGACGTTCTCCAAGACGCCCAAAGCATCGTCGGTCAGCACGGCGCAGGAAAAGTAGAGCGTGAGCAGGTAGGAGGCGACCCCCAGGCTATCGAGCCCCATCAGCCGTGCGGAAAGGCTGGGGCTGACTTCGCCCGGAATGCCGGCCTGGTGC
>JAKEHX010000021.1 GCA_022614795.1 Planctomycetaceae bacterium
GGGAAAGGGCCGCAAGGAAGAGGTGGCCGACCTTCTCGTCGAACTTGAGCTTCGAGGTGGTGACGCTGGCCAGTAGCCCGGCATGCTCGCTGCTGGCGGCGTGGCGCATCAGGTCGCCGTTCATCATGATCAGCGACTGGCCGATGCCGCCGCTGAAGTGCGATTCTTCGTCGGCATCGTCGGTCCCCATCGGCCGGTTGAACTGCGCCAGCCAATCGACGCGAGCCTTTTCGACATCCGAGCTGTTCGCCGCCGTCTTACGAATGCGGGCGGCCTGCACGAGCGAGTTGTAGGCTTCTTCGGCTCCGAACTGCCGCGTGTAGTAGCGGCTGAAGAGGGCGACTTCGCCCGCCTCGGGCATGTCCTTGCTGCGGAGCGATGCAATCTTGCTGGAGCGGCCGAAAGCGTCGCTTAAAGCGACCCAGCGAATCATGCTCTTCAGGTCATAGCGGCGGGCGGCGAACTCGTCGGCCAGGCGGTCGAGCAGTTCGGGATGCGAGCCGCTGCCGGGCGGTCCCATGTCATCTACGGGCCGCGTGAAGCCGTAGCCGAAAAAGTGGGACCAGACGCGGTTCACGAGGGCCCGCGGGAACTGCGGAGAGGCAAGCACAAACCTGGCCAGCTCGGCCCGGCGATCGACTTCGGCAAGCTCGCCGCTGTGCGGAATCTCGGTGCCGTCGAGAAAGGCGGGAAACGCGGTCTTGAGCAGGCCCGTGGGGGTCTCGTAGAAGACTTCGCCATCGGTCGATCCTCGGCCTTGCCCGCCGAAATCGACATTCACGAGTTTCGCCGCGCCACCCGCCCGCTCGACGTGCATCTGCCTCAGGAACGAATTCAGGGCCCAAAATTGCTGCTGCGACCAGTCCTGCGTGGGATGGTTGTGGCACTGGGCACACTGGAGCTGATGGCCGAGGAACACCCGCGACACGCGGGCCGTCGCCAGCGTCGCGTCTTGATTGAGCCCGGCGAGCATGAAGTTCGTCGCCCCGTTGTAATCGGGAGCGCCCGGCCGGCCCGAGCCGGTAGCCGTCAAAAGCTCACTAACGATCCTGTCGTAGGGCTTGTTGCGGGCCAGCGACTGGCGGAGATATTGCTCCAGCCCGTCGCGACTGGCCAACGAATCGCCGCGGCCGCCGGTGCGGCCGACCAGAACATTGTTCCACACGGTCGCCCAGTGCTGCGAGTATTCGAGGGCGTAGTTGTCGTCCGACAGCAGCCGCTCGACGAGCTTCTCCCGCTTCTCCTTACTGCGATCGGCGGCGAAGGCCTTGAGTTCTTCGACGGTCGGAATGCGGCCGAGCACGCGGATGAAGAGCCGCCGGCACCACTCGGCATCCGTGGCGGCAGGCGCGGGAGTGACCTCACTGGCGGACCAGGCAGCCGATAGCGAGGCATTCACGAACGAAATGACCTCGGCGTCGGTGGCCGGTTGACGATAGGGGGGCGCGGGGACCACTGGCTCAACCGGAGAAACAGTCGGCATAGGCGGCTTGTCGTTAGTCGCGACCTGCGGCCGATCGATGCTTGGTGCGCTGCGAGGATTGGGAGTCACTTCGACGAGCGCCGGCTGCGGCTTGTCGGGCGGTGCGGCGACCTTGTCGGGCTGGGGCGCGATTGGCCTTGCGCTCTTGCCATTACTGGCAACGGTCGGCACCGTTGGTTGACCGCGCTTCGGCGTGTTCTTGGCAACTTGCGGATCGCGCGACGCGTACCAGGCCAGACCAATTACCAGGCCCAGACCAATGACGCTCGCGGCAACCAACATTGATTGCCACTGGCGCGCGGCGCTTTTTCGCCTGGCGAGGGCGCGACTTGGGGCCAGCTCCACCACGGGCTGGCCGTTGGCTCCGGCGATCACCGGTGGCGGGACCACGGCCATCAGGCGATCGACCGGCGGGCCCGGCAGCTGGGTGGGCAATACCGACGGATCGACGATTCTTCCCGCGGCATGCGCCTGCACGATCCGCGCTGTCAAGTCAGGCGGCGAGCGCCCGGCCAGGACTTCTTCCAGGCAGGCATCGAGCAGCGGATTGTCGCGGTCGGGTGCCATATCGGTCAGGTCACTTCATCTTTTTCTGGATGCATTCGCGAAGCTGGTGCTTGGCACGCTGCATCAGGTTTTTGGCGCCGTGATCGGTAATCTCCAAGGCGGCGGCAATTTCGTCCCGCGAGCTGTTGTCGCGAAACCTCATTTCCAAAGCCATGCGGGCCCGGCCGGTGAGGCCTTGCAGGCAATCCCGCAGGGCGTCGAGCAGGGCCTCCCCGTCGTCGTTCCCCGCCCACTGCAGCCAAGTGCGATCAAGCTCCTCGACATCCTCCACCGCAGTCACCTTGCCTGCACGCCGCTGCTGCGAAATGAACAGATTGAGTGCCGTTTTTCGCAGGTAAGCGGCAGTGGCCGCGGGACTGATGTCTTGAAACGGCCGCTGGAGAACCGCCAGGAAGGTGTCCTGAGTCAGGTCCTCGGCCTGGGCCGCCTCGCACCCCAATGCCCGCAGGTACCGCCATACGCCGGCCTGGTACGTCTCGATCAACCGCACAGGGTCGAACCCCGCGGCGACGGAAACGGCCGGGCTCGAGAGGGCCTGGGGATGTGGGGCCGTCATCAATGTCCCAACTATTAAACGGGCGGTGCTGGCCGATGTACTCAGGGGGCTCAGAACGCCGCAAGGGCTTGCCCCGACGTGAGTTAGGCAATCATCCGGGGAATGCCTTGCCTGCCGTGCCTACGGCTGAAATCGTCGCCGGCGCTCGATTTTATTCTAACCGGCGGGGCGGCGATGCAAGCCAAGAAAAAGAGCAAGCCGGGCGAGGTGCTCGTCCGGCCTGCGTGAAATTCAAAATAGCCCGGACCAAAACCTGGTTCTGGTCCCGGCTAAGGGCCTTAGGCAAACAGCTCCTTGATCACCTTGCCGCCGTTGGCGATCTTCATCGGGCGGCCGCTCTTGCTAGTGAACGTGGTTTCGAGTGAGATGCCCAGGGCCTTGCAGACGCTGGCCATCACGTCCTGCGAGGTATAGGGCTCGGTCTCGACCGACGTGCCGTCGGAGTTGGTCGCACCGACCGCGAGGCCGCCTTTCATGCCAGCGCCGCCGACCACCACGCTCCACGAGCGGGCCCAGTGGTCGCGGCCCGTGTTGCCGTTGATCCGCGGAGTGCGGCTGAATTCGCCCATCCAGATGATCGCGGTGTCCTGCAAGAGGCCGCGCTGGGTGAGGTCTTCGACCAGGGCGCTCATCGCGCGGTCGATAATCGGCAGCTTCGCCTGCGGGCCTTGCGACAGCGTGTTGAAGATATTGGCGTGGTTGTCCCACCCGCCGTAATCGACTTCGATGAAGGGCACGCCCGCCTCGACGAGCCGGCGAGCCATCAGGCAGCCGCGGCCGAAGCCGTCGGTGCCGTAGCGGTCTTGCACTTCCTGCGGCTCCTTGTTGACCTTGAACGCCTCCATCTGCGGGCTGGTCATCAGGTCGAGGGTCTTCTTGAGGATCTTCATGTGGTCCTCAGCCGCCGAACCACGTTTCTGATCGACGAAGCTCTTCTCGATGAGGTCCAGAGCGATCATCCGCTGCGTGAGCCGTTTCTCGTCCAAGCCCATCTCGAGGTTGCGGACCTGGCCGTTGCTGTTGACAACGAACGGGGCCCAGGCCATGCCCAAAAAGCCCGGCCCTTCGCTGCCGCCGCCCACGGAAACGAACGGCGGAATGTTCAACTCCGGCTGTTTAGTAACCGGGTTGATCCGCTGATCGATCAGCTCGTGCGACAACACCGCGCCGTAGCTCGGGTGCTCGATGTTCGGATTTGGCGTGTAGCCCGTGTGCATGTAGTAGCGGCCGCGGTCGTGATCGGCTTCGCGGGTGCTCATCGAGCGGACGATCGAGAGCCGGTCCATGACCTTGGCGGTCATGGGCATGTGCTCGCAGATTTGTGCGCTGCCGGCGGTGCTGATTTGCTTGAACGGGCCGCCAGTGGGAGCGCCGGGCTTGAGATCCCAGATGTCCATCGTCGAGGGGCCGCCGCTCATCCAGAGGAGAATCGCCGATTTGCGGTTCTTCTTCAGCTCCTGGGCATGGGCCCGCAGGCTATGGCCGAATGTCAGGGCGGCGGTGGCCGCCGCGCCGCTGCCGGCCAGGTGGCTCATGAAGTGGCGGCGAGTCATGCCGGTGGGGGTGGCGAACGTCATCGGGAAATCTCCGGTGCTGGGAATGTCGAATGTCGAAATCTGAATGACGAATGAATGGTCGAATGTCGAATGTCGAAGGTGCCGCGTCGGCATTCCGTCATTGATTCGTCATTTGACTTTCGTCCTTCGTCATTGGTTAGTGCTGAATAATAAACTCGTTGCTGTTCAGCACCGCCCAGAAGATATCTTGCAGGGCGGCAGCTCCGTCTCCCTTGCGGGCGACGAGCAGCTGGTTGGCGATGCCGATCTCGCCCTTCGACGGATCGCGGCTAAGGGCGGCGTTGAACAGGTACTCGATCTTGGCCTCGGGCTTGATGTTGCTGGCGGCGACGCGGTGCAGGAAGCTGCCGTTGGCCGTGTCGGTCGCCTTCTTGATCAGGTCGCCGTTGAACATCATCAGGGCCTGCGGAATCGTCCCGTTGAAC
>JAKEHX010000217.1 GCA_022614795.1 Planctomycetaceae bacterium
GAGCATGGCGTCATAGGTCGGCCGGCCGCCGCAGAGGGGCGTAATGTGATTGCCGTCCACCAGGGGCAAGTCGGTCAGCCGGTTGACGAAGGTCGTGAGCGGCGCCAGGTGTTCGCCTTCCTCGCCGAGGATCCGCTCGATGACGTCCTGCGACACGCCGCGAATGCCCGCGGAGCTGCCGCGCTGGCCCACTGCCTGGCGCAAGGCCCGGGCTCGGCGCTGGATCCGGTTGATCCCGAACATCACGTACAGGAGCGTGCCGACGAGCGGGGTAAGCAAGATGACACCGACCCATCCGATGGCCGCCCGCGGGTCGCGCTTGGTGAGCACCACGTGCGCCGATGCGCCGAGCATGAGTACCAGGTGAACTGCGGCGATGATCCAAGGCCAGGCCGATGCGAGGAACCATTCGAGCAAGTCAAGCATGGACCCATCGTGGCTAGAGACCCACGGAAACGCCACCCCAATCGCCGAGGAGACAGGGGGCAGGAGACAGGAGACAGGACTACGTGCCACGGTTGCCCGTGTCATTGCCCCGTCCCCAGGATCGCCCCCAGGCGATACAATCCGGGATTCGCCGTGGCGGCCCATTGCCACGGCGTTTTCCTTTGACGGATCGCCCCATCATGACCGCCGCCGCTCGTGCCGCTCGTGCCCCTTCGCCAGCCGCTCCCGCCCCCTCGATTGCCGACGAACGGGTTTTAGTCGTCGACTTTGGCTCGCAGTTCGCCCAGCTCATTGCCCGCCGCGTTCGCGAGAACAACGTCTATTGCGAGATCGTCCGCCACGATATTTCGCCCGAGCAGATTCGCCGCCACGTGCCGCGCGGGCTGATTCTCAGCGGCGGCCCGTCGAGCGTCTATGAGAAGGGCGCGCCGCATTGCGACCCGGCAATCTTCAAACTTGGCATTCCGGTGCTCGGCATCTGCTATGGCATGCAGCTCGCTTGCGAAATGCTCGGCGGCAAAGTCGAGTCGTTCCCGGCCCGCGAATATGGCCGGGCCCGCTGCCATGTGACGCGGCACGAGGGGCTGCTTGCCGGAGTGCCGGATCATTTCGACGTCTGGATGAGCCACGGCGACCAGGTGAGCCGCGTCTCGGACGATTTCATCTCCCTTGCCAAGACCTCGACCTGCCCGATCGCCGCGGTCAAGCACAAATCGCTGCCGGTCTATGGCCTGCAATTTCATCCGGAGGTGACCCACACGCCGCTGGGAAGCCACATGCTGCACAACTTCCTCACGGCGGTGTGCGGCTGCACGGGGACGTGGAAGCTCGGCGATTTCGCCCGCGAAACGATTGCCCAGCTCAAGCGGCGGATCGGCCAGGACCGCGTGATCTGCGGCCTGTCGGGGGGCGTCGATTCGGCGGTTACGGCGGCCCTGCTGTACCGGGCGATCGGGCCGCAGCTCTCGTGCATCCTGGTCGATAACGGACTTTTGCGGAAAGACGAACAGGCGGCGGTCATCGCCGAGTTCACCAACCATTTCAAGACCGATCTGCACGTCGTGCAGGGAGAGCCGCGCTTCCTCGCAGCCCTGGCCGGCATCACCGAACCGCAAGAAAAGCGCCGCCGCATCGGCCACGCGTTCATCGAGTGCTTCAAGGAGGAAGCGCAGAAGATCAAAGGGGTCAAGTATCTCGCCCAGGGGACGCTGTATCCAGACGTGATCGAAAGCGGGGCCGCGGCCGACGGACCTGCCGCGACGATTAAGCTGCATCACAATGTCGGCGGACTGCCCGCGGAGCTGGGCTTTGAGCTGGTCGAGCCGCTGCGGGACTTGTTCAAGGACGAGGTTCGCCGGCTGGGGGTCGAGCTGGGCCTCCCGGAAGACCTCGTCTGGCGGCATCCGTTCCCCGGGCCCGGCCTGGCGGTGCGGTGCCTG
Organism: Planctomycetaceae bacterium; assembly: GCA_022614795.1. Classification (GTDB taxonomy): domain Bacteria; phylum Planctomycetota; class Planctomycetia; order Pirellulales; family Pirellulaceae; genus CAYLLN01. The sequence continues at coordinate 1,887 of JAKEHX010000217.1, forward strand.
GGCGAAGTAACGCGGCAGCGGCTGGACGTGCTGCGCGAAGCGGACGCCGTCATGATCGAGGAGATCAAGGCGGCGGGGCTGTATCGGCAAACATCGCAGGCGTTCGCGGTGCTGTTGCCAGTGCAAAGCGTAGGCGTGATGGGGGACGCCCGCACGTACGAAAACGTGGTCGCACTTCGCTGCGTCAACACTGACGATTTCATGACGGCCGATTGGACCCATCTGCCGCATGACGTGCTCGCCCGGATCAGCACGCGGGTTATCAACGAGGTGAAGGGGGTCAATCGCGTCTGCTACGATATTTCGAGCAAACCCCCCGCAACGATCGAATGGGAATGAGCCGAGCTGCTGCGAAGATTGCCGACACGATCCGCTGCGGCGACGCGCTGACGGTGCTTCGCGAATTGCCCGGCGAAGTGGTCGATTGCGTCGTCACGAGCCCGCCGTATTTCCGGCAGCGCGATTATCGCGGCCAGCGGGGGCAGGTCGGGCAGGAGAAGACGCCGGCGGATTACATCGCCCGCCTGCGCGGCGTCTTTGGCGAGTGCCGCCGTGTGCTCAGGCCCACCGGCACCGCGTGGCTCGTCCTCGGCGACAAATACGACGACCTGCGGCAACTCGGCTTGCCGTGGCGCGTCGCCCTGGCGCTTGCCGACGACGGCTGGATCCTGCGGGCCGACTGCATCTGGCACAAGCTGAATGCGATGCCCTCGCCGACCAGATCGCGGCCGACGACCGATCACGAATACGTCTTCTTCCTCGCGAAAGGTCCGGACTATTACTACGACGCCGACGCGATTCGCGAGCCGCACGTGACGTTCACGGAAAACAGCCGCATGCGCGGCGGGCGGCGGCACTTCGGCGTGCGGGGGGGCACGCCCGAGAACGGCAAGAACGCGGGGTCGAATAACCTGCACGACGGCCGGTGGGATCAGGCCTTTCATCCGCTCGGGCGCAACAAGCGGACTGTGTGGTCGATTCCGCTGTCGAAATTCCGTGGGGCCCATTTCGCGGTGTTTCCGGAGCCTTTGGTGGAGCTGTGCGTCAAGGCCGGCTGCCCGGCAGGGGGACTCGTGCTCGATCCGTTCCTCGGCAGCGGCACGACGGCGGTCGTCGCGCGGCGATTGGGGCGGCACTACTTGGGGATCGATGCGGCCCGCGAATACTGTGCCCTGGCCAGGCGGCGGCTGAAAGCGGAGAGGTGATCGGATGCTAGCGACCTGTCAACGATCTCGACGCCGTGGCCGTTTTCTGGGATAGTCTCGCCCCGATTCGTCGCACTTTTCGCCGGTACACTCCATGTCCGCCGTACAACGTCGCCTCTTACTACTGGTGCTGGCCACGCTCATGTGCATTCCTGGCTGCGCGTGGTTCGATTCTCTACGGGGCGATGGATTTCAATCCTGGAACCAGTCGCTGGGCAACGGCATGCGCGGCGCCGACCCCGCGGCCAAACCCAGCGGCTTCTTCACCGACAAGCGCAGCGAAGAGATCGAAAAGAACCTCGGCGGCGGGTTCTAGGCACACGGTCGTTGGAATGCATCCGGGTTGACACTTTGGGCGGCGCATGATTCTCATGGCACCGTGGAGTTGGGACGCATTCCAATTCACGACCAAGGTACGAAGTGCGAGTACCGAGTACACAGTACGGAGTACAGAGTACCGACTAACGATTCCAGACTCCTGAACCCTGCCCCCGACTCCCGCAACTCATGTCCCCCTTCGACGAACTCTGTTCCCACGCCCGTGCGTCCGCAATTCTGGAATCGATCGAATCGGTCCTCGGATGGGACGAGCGAACCTACATGCCCGAAGCGGCTGGCGCTTACCGCGCGGAGCAGATGACGTTCGTTTCGGGGCTCATTCACCGCCGCCGGACTGATCCGCGGTTGGGGGAATTGCTCGCGCAACTGACCGGCAGCGATCTGGCGAAGGACCCGCACAGCGACGCCGGGACCACGATCCGGCAGCTCAAGCGCGACTACGACAAGCGGATCAAGCTGCCGCAGGAGCTGGTGGAGGAGTTGACGCGGGCCTCGGTCCTCGGCCAGCAGGCGTGGGTCAAGGCCCGCGCCGCCGACGATTACGCCAGCTTCGCGCCCCACGTGGAGAAACTCTTCTCGCTTGTGCGGCAACGGGCCGAGTACCTGGGCTATAAGGATCATCCGTACGACGCCTTGCTCGACGATTTCGAGCCTTGGGCCAAGACGGCCGATGTGGCGAAGGTATTGGCGGCCTTGCGCGACGAACTTGCGCCGCTGGTCCAGGCGATCATGCAATCTGGACGCCGGGCGCCGGTCGAAATCCTCTCGCGGAAGTATCCGAAGGCGGCCCAGGAGTCGTTCGGCAAGGCGGCCGCCGCCGCGATTGGGTTCGATTTCCAGCGCGGCCGGCTCGATGTGACCCATCATCCGTTTTGCAGCGGCATGGGGCCGAATGACTGCCGCATCACGACCCGCTACGACGAGCAGTTCTTCCCGTCGGCGTTTTTCGGGACGCTGCACGAGGCGGGGCACGGCATCTATGACCAGGGACTGCGGACCGAGCAGTTCGGCCTGCCGCCGGGGAGCTTTGTGTCGCTGGGAATTCACGAATCGCAGTCGCGAATGTGGGAGAACCTGGTCGGCCGCAACCGGGCGTTCTGGCAGTTCTTCTTTCCGCAATTCACGGCCGCGTTTGGGGAAGCTTCGCGGGGCGTGTCGCTCGACGAATTCTACTGGGCGATCAACGGCGTCGCGCCGTCGTTGATCCGTGTCGAGGCTGACGAAGCGACGTACAACCTGCACATCATCATTCGCTTCGAGCTGGAGCAGGCGCTATTGACTGGCGACCTGCCTGTGGCCGATGTCCCGGCGGCCTGGAAGGAGAAATACCGCAAGTATCTGGGCATCGAACCGCCCAACGACAAGGATGGCTGTTTGCAGGACGTCCATTGGTCGGCTGCTCTGATCGGCTATTTTCCGACCTATTCGCTGGGCAATCTTTACGCGGCGCAGTTTTTCGAGAAGGCGAATGCCGAATTGGGCGGACTCGACCAGCAGTTCGCCCGCGGCGAGTTCGCACCGCTAAAGCAATGGCTGCAAAAGAACATCCATGAGCGCGGGCAGTGTTACGCGGCCGCCGACCTGGTGAAACTCGTCACCGGTCAGCCGCTGTCGCACGCGCCGCTGATGCGGCACTTGCGGGGCAAGCTGGGGCCGCTGTATGGGATTTGACTCGCATAGGTAGGCCCACAAGTGGCGGACTATGGAGCCCGGTGTCCACTGCTCACATGTCCCACACGGAGTGTGGGACTACGATCACTCGATCAGCCGCACCAGCTTCGCCTTGCCCTGCCACACGGCGACTTCGGCCAGAAGGTTTCCCTGGCGGATCGACTGCTCCAGGCGCAGCCCCTCGCCCTGCTCGACGTAGAAAGCCTCAATGCCGCAAGTGATGTGGCCAGGCCAGTCCATCGTGCCCCGAATGTACTGCCCGCTGGCGGGAGGCGTAAGACTCGCCGATGCTGCAACATAATGGCCCCCTTCCTGCCGCAGGCTGACATAGACGTCGCGGCCGGAAAGATCGGAGCTATGCCAATCCTGATGAGGAATGCCTCCTACCTGGCCCAGGCGGTTGAATCCATAGTCGAGCACGACATAATCGCCGCGAAACAGGTCCCGCGGATCGACGGGCACCACCTTCAGCCGCAATCGCTCGCCCAGCACCAGCGGCAGTCCATCCAAAACGATCATCAGGAGCAGGATCGCGATTTGCAGCCCGACAAAGGCGATGACCCATAGCGCTTCGCGCGAGCGGGTGAGCTTCCAAATGGATTCGGCCGCTGACGTGAATTCAGCCGCTGCAAACGGCTGCGTCGCGGCATCTTTGAAAGGAACGTCAGTCTTGAAAGGAACGTCAAGCATGAGCCACCTCTTTGCGATTTCGCCAGAACCAAACGACGCCAAGCAGTGCGCAGCCACAGACGAAGAACATCAGGGCGGCGCCGAGCATTCCCCCCAGTTCGCCGAACAGGTCGATGTAGCGGCTGACTATCCACAGGAGGAAAAACAGCACGCCGCCGGCAAAGGGAGTCGCCCGGTCGTCGCGGAGGCCGATCCACATCAGCCACAGGGCCAGGCCGATCATCGCCGCATTGGCGGTGATCACCGGCAGCCAGATGGCGAGCCCAGTCGCCGGGCCTTGCTCCAGGGCCGAAAGCTGCGACAGCGACAGGGCCGCCATGGCGGCCACCATCGAGAGCGGCAGCCACTGGCGGCGGCGGATGTCGTTCCAGTGGTCCGCGGCAGCGGCCTGGCCACGCTCCAAATGGTAATACCGCAGCCACTCGGCCGTGCCGAAGACGATGACCGCCAAGGCCAGGATCAACCCGCTCGTGGTCAGCACCCACATCGGGTTGCTGTCAAACATTCCCCAGCGGTGAAAGTCCCAGAACGTGAGCAGATAGACCGATCCGCCGAAGAGCAGCGCGCCCCACAGGCGATAGGGAATGTCGAGCTGGCTTCCCGGACGGTGGCTTTCGGCAGCGACCAGCAGCAAAGCACCGACCGCGGCGACGAAATAGAACGGATATTGGTCGAATCGCCAGGCGAGCGGTTGCAAGAGGGTCCACCAGGCGATCAGCGGGACGAAGAGCATCACTCGCCAGGGCGATCGCCGCTGATAGGCGATCCAGAGTCCTCCCGCAGCAACCGCCAGCGCCAGGTAGCAGCCGTTGGGGATGACTGCCCATCGCCGACCCCAGAAGAGCGCACCGAGGTGATGGAAATTGGTGATTTCCATGCCGCACCACGTGGCCACCAAGGCGACGAGCAGCATGTGCAGAGGCAGGCTGTCGAGCAGGAATGCGAGAGGCAAAACGCCGATCGCCCACCAGTACACGCCGTCGGGATAGTGCGCGCTCATGTGGAAGATCTGGGCGATGAGCCAGATGGCCGCACCATAGAGCAGGCAGCCCAGCAGCAGCACCGCATCCGAGAGCAAACGCTGGCCGCGCTGGTAGCGCAAGTAGAACCCGAGGGCATACACGGCCGCGAGTGCGCCGAAGATCAGCACCAGCTTGCCGGCCGCGGGGATGAGCGCCCAGTTGTAGCTGACCAGCAGGAGCACCGCCGCCGCGAACAGAACCATCGCGAGCGCGACCAGCGAGTAGGCGAGCCACGACTGGCGGCGCTGGCGGCCTTGCTCGGGCGATTCGTACATTCCGAGAATTTTGGCCGCCTGGTCGGCCGTGATCAGCGAGGATTGCTGCCACAGGCCCAGCTCCCCGGCCAGCCAGGTGCGAAATGGTTCCGAAAGAACGCGTCGTTCGCTCATGTTTCAACCCCTGAATTCATCGCGGCCGCCGCTCGTCGTAGAACTCCCGCAATACGCCCATCCGCCAGACCTGATAGCCGACAACGCAGCCGGTCATCACCAGCGACGCCATAAAGAGCAGGGCATAGTGCAACGGCTCGGCTTCGGCAGGCCGGAGCAAAAACAGCACGAACGCGGCGAGCGCGACGGCGGCGGTCGTAAAAGCCACCAGCCGTGTCTCGAAAAACAGGCCAGAGATCGCAATCAACACGAAGTAGCTCGCCACCAGCGGTCCGGGCGAAGGGTCGAGCTGCGACAAAAGGGCCGTCAAGAGCGCCGCGTCGGCCCCGAGCCAGAAATAGTGCGACCAGGGAGCGTCGCGCTCGCGGTTCTGCATCCATTGGCAGAAGTAACTGACGGCTAGCCACACGCAGACGATTCCGCTGATCTTGAGGTGGTAAACAAGCTCGCGCTGGGGATGGGCCAGAAAAATGCCCTGCATCAGCGCGAGGAACAGGCCCAGGCAAAGCGCATGCCACGCCAGCACCGGCTGGCGGCGCATCCAGCGGCGAAGTTGCTGGCCCCAGGTCGGCAGCCGGGCTTCGACCGGCTCGTGGCGCAAGTAGCGGTCGAGGTCGTCGGCCAGGTGCTGGGCCGAGGCATAGCGGTCGGCCGGTTTCTTTTCCAGGCATTTGAGGCAGATCCACTCCAGCTCGCGCGGAGTCTCCGGGCGGAGCGTTCGCGGCAGCGGCGGATCGCTTTCGAGCACGTGGAGGATCACCTCGACCGGATTGTCCGACCAGAAAGGGGGCTGGCCAGTGAGCATGACGTAGAGAATCGCTCCCAGAGAGTAGATGTCCGCCGCTGGGCCAACCTCGCGGACCCGGCCGGCGGCCTGCTCGGGGGACATGAAAGTCGGTGTGCCCAGAAGCTGCCCGCTGGCGGTGAGCTGGCTTTCGCCATCCAGCCGCTTGGCCAGGCCAAAGTCGGTGATGCAAGGGGTCCAATGTCCCAGGTCCAAGGTCCCAGGTTTCCATTCCAACTTTGGACCTTGGACATTGGACATTGGACTCAAGAGCACATTCGCCGGCTTCAGGTCGCGATGAATCACTCCGTGCGCGTGGGCATAGGCTACGGCGTCCACGATTTTTCGCATCAGCCGGGCGGCAATCTGCGGCGGCAAAGGACCCGGTTGGAGCACGTCGGCCAGGCTGGGGCCTTCGACGAGCGGCATCGCAAAAAACGGCTGGCCCAGATACTGGCCGACTTCGTAGATCGACACGATTCCCGGATGATCGAGCGGCGCGGCGGCGCGGGCTTCGGCCTGAAAGCGCTCGCGATCTTCGTCCGTCGCGAACTGCCCGCTCAGAATCATCTTCAGGGCGACGACCCGGTTGAGCGTGACATGGCGGGCCTGATAAACGACCCCCATGCCGCCGCGGCCCAACTCCCGAATGACCTCGTAATCGCCGATCCGCTGACCGGCGGAAGTCGCGGTGCCTGCGCGCAAGTCAACGGGCCGCGCGTCCGGGTCAAAAGTCATCGTGGCGTCGCTGCCGCCGGTTTGCCGCGGCGTATCGTCGGCGCTGGCAATCAGCGCACGGATCGGCTGGGCCAGGCCAGTCAGCCGATCGTGGTCGGCGAAGAACTGCGTCAGCTTGTCCGAGATATCCCCAAAACGCTCCAGCAGGGCGGCCCGATCGGGCGCGGCGCCCGACTCGACCGCGGCGAGGTATTCGGCCACGGCCTGATCGAGGGGGTCGGGGGGAGCGGTCGGTTCGGACATGAGTATTACTATTCGCTCGTACTCGTCGTCGTCCTCGTCCTCGTCCTCGTCCTCGTCCTCGTCCTCGTCCTCGTCCTCGTCGTCGTCGAAGGTCGAAGGTCGAAGGTCGTGGCATTCCTGCCGTTAATTAGCATTCAAAACCTGCCTGTGAAGCGCTAGATGACGCTTGCGAAGCGCTTGCTGTTGCTGTTTGTTTGCTTGAGCACACTATTTCAGCGAATGAGGTCACTTGGGACGCGTTTGAGGCAAGAACAATCGTGTGCAAA